>JAKLIL010000158.1 GCA_022709625.1 Verrucomicrobiota bacterium | reverse complement strand
CTTGGGGAAACTTCGCCGGATGCGCGGTGGCCAGGCAGATCATCGGCTCGTCCAGTTCGTTGAACTGCTCGGCGACGAACACGCCGGCCGCGGTGTGGGGGTCCAGCAGGCAGGCATGCCGTTCGTGATAGCGCTGGATGGCCGCCAGGGTGTGGCGCGTGTCGGAGGATCCGGCCGCGATTTCCAAATCCACGCGGCCGTGCTCGTCGCGCGGAATCGCCAAACGGCCTTCCAGCGCGAACTGCGTCATGAGGCGGGCGACCGCCCGGGGATCCCGGCCGACCTTGTAGTACAGCCACCGCTCGAAATTGCTGGCGACCTGGATATCCATGGAGGGATTGACGGTCGGCACGACTTGGCCCTGGGCGTATACGCCGGTATGGAAAAACCGCGCCAGAATGTCGTTCTCGTTCGTCGCCAGCACCAGGCGGCGGATGGGCAGGCCCATCTGCTTGGCGTACCAGCCGGCCAGGATATCGCCGAAGTTGCCCGTGGGGACGGCAAACTGCACCTGTTCCGCGCCGGTTGCTTCGCCAACGCGAAAAGCGGCGTGGAAATAGTAGACGATTTGGCTGAGAACCCGCGCCCAATTGACGGAATTGACCGAGCCCAAGGCGTGCGCGTCCTTGAACGGCAAGTCGTTGAACAGGGTCTTCATGATCAACTGGCAGTCGTCGAAACTGCCCTTGACCGCGAGGTTGAACACATTGGCGTCCAGGACGGACGTCATTTGGCGTTCCTGCAAGGGGCTGACGCGGCCGTGCGGGTGCATCACGAAAATATGGATGCGTTCCTGGCCGCGCACGCCGCAAATCGCGGCGGAGCCGGTGTCGCCGCTCGTGGCGGCCAGGATGTTCAGTCGGTCGTTGCGTTCTTCGAGGATCTCCGCGAACAGCCGGCCGAGAAACTGGAGAGCGATGTCCTTGAAGGCCAGGGTGGGGCCGTGGAACAGTTCGAGGAGATACAGATTGCCCGCGCGGCGGACCGGCGCCACCTCGGGATGCGCGAAAGAAGCGTAGGCGCCGGCGATCAATTCCCGCAGCTGGACCGGGGGCAAATCGTCCGTGAAGAGACGGATGATTTCGAAGGCGAGGGCGGGATAATCCAGATCCTTCCAGTCCCCCAGGCAGTCGGCGACGTTGGGGATGCGGTCGGGAATGAGCAACCCGCCGTCGCGGGCCAAGCCGGTCATCACGGCATCCTTGAAACGCAGCGGAGTTTGGGCGCCGCGGGTGCTGACGTAGCGAATCGGATTCATTGCGTTGCCGTTATAAGCCGGCCGCGGAATGGGCGCAAGTTCTTCCGCGCCACCGGACGCCGGGCGGGGAATTCCGCCGGAACCGCTCCCGCAACCGGCTGGAAATCGACCCGGCCGGTGCGCCCGGCCCTACTCGTAGTTTTTGGCGGCGTCGACGAATACGATATAGCGTTCGTCCGACGCGCTGCCTTCCTCGACTTCGTCCGGGTTGAAGACATAGTCGATGTTTCTCACTTGGCCCAAATTGCGGACTTCGCCCGGAGCGAGGGAGAATGCGCCCCACTCGGTGGATAGCGGCGTGACGCGGACGGTGTACCGGGAGCGGTTGATGAAAACAAGATCGTCGACTTCGTCGGCATCCTCGCCGAATTCGCAGCCGCCCAACCCCAGCGCCAACACCGCCAGAATAACACCGAAGACCAAGCGTTTCATCGCATTACCTCGCAAGTGGCTCAACAACCGGCATTCCCGGGTCGGGTACCCACGCCGGGTCTACCCAACGCTGTAGAAATTGCCATAGCCCTCTGCGGGGGGTCAAGCGGATTTCGGGCAGCGGATTCCGGCCATGCCCCGAATCACAGATGCGCCCATTTCAGGCGCCATGGCCGGTGCCCGCCAGCGTCAGGGCAGGGAAATGCCGAAGCCTAGGAATTGCGCGGAGATGAACAGCGCGAAAACGGCAATCATCACCACCGCCTCGGCGCGGACAAAGCGGGCTCCCGTCGTGACGAACATCTGCAGGAGCACGCCGGCCATGATCAGCAAGGGCAAATCCCGGTGCACGATCGTGGGTTCGACGGGCAGCGGCAGGGCCAGGCACAAGGTGCCCGCCACGGCCAACCCGGTAAAGATGTTCGAGGCGTAGATTTCGCCCAGCGTGACGTCGGCATGGCGATGGATGACGGCGCCAAGGGCGATGGCCAGTTCCGGCAACGAGGTGCCGAAGGCGTAGAACGTCACGCCGACCAGCAAGTCGGGCATGCCCAGTTGCCTGGCCATGGAACTGCCATGGGACACGATCCAGTTGGAGCCCAGAACGATCATGCCCAGCCCGGTCGCCATGATGGCGATATCGAGCCATGGATGCGCCGGGCCGGCGGCCGGAGGTGCCGCGTTCCGCCGTTGACGGCGTGCGTCGGCCAGCGTGCCGCGGAAATAGGGGTAGTAGGAGGCCAGCAGCAGCAGCCCGTCGCCGCGGCTGATCTTGCCGTCCATGGCCAAGACCAGCATCAAGGCCGCCGAAAGGATCATCCAACTGGATTCGCGGGCCTGGATGCTGGGGCCGACGACGATGGGCCGCCACAAGGCGCAGATGCCGGCCACGAAGGTCAGGGTCACGAAGTTGGAGCCGACGAGGTTGCCGACGGCGGCCGCCGGCTGGCCGCGCAGGGCGGCAAACAGCGACACGCAGAACTCCGGCAAGGAAGTCATGATCGCGACCAGTAAGACCGTGACGACCAGCGGAGACACCCGCAGCCATGCCGCGAGTTTGGGCACCCGGTGCAATACGGATTCGGTTCCGCCCCACAGCAACGCGATACCGACCGCAAACATGAGAATGGAAAAGGCCATGTTTCTTCCTCCGGGAGTAAACGGTTATGCCGAATGCGCCGGCCGTTCAAGCGTTATCTGAATTCCTGCATGGCGTGCTCGAGAACGTCCGCCAATTGCTCCGGGCCCAAGGCCACCGGATTCGCCTTCATGCTCGACGATGCCAGGGCTTTTTCGATCAGCGATGGAAAGTGTTCGCGGCGGAATCCATGGTCTCCAAGCGAAGGAATGCCCATTTCGGCATTCAGTGCCTGAACCCAGGCCGCTCCTTCTTCGGGGGGCGCATCGCTTTTGGCGGTAAGAATCCGCGCGATTTCGGCGTACCGGCTCAAGATCGGATCGTGCGGGCGCACCGCGCGGAGCGCGGCGATGTTCGCGGCCATGACGTGCGGCAACAGCGCGGCGCAAAGCGCCCCGTGCGGCGCCGCCACCGTTCCGCCGGCGGGGCCGGCAAGACCGTGTACCGCTCCCAGGCCCGCATTGGCCAGCGCCATGCCGCCCAGCAAACTGGCCAGCGCCATGTCTTCGCGCGCCACCGGGTCGCGACCGTGCGCCCAGGCCTGGCGCAACGAACGGGCCGCGCGCGCCATGCCCGCGCGGCACAAGGCATCGGTCAACGGGTTGGCGCGGCAGGAAGTAAACGGCTCGATGAGCTGCGTCAAGGTATCGAGGCCGGTGCTGGCGGTGGTGGCCGGCGGCACGCTGTAGGTCAATTCCGGATCCACGAGGGCGACCTTGGGCATCAGGGTGGGGCCGCGCAAACTGGCCTTGAGGCCCGCGGCCGGCACGCCGAGAACGGCATTGCGGGTCGCTTCCGAACCGGTTCCCGCGGTCGTGGGGATGGCCACGACGGGCAAATGGCGCGCGGGCAAGGGGCGTCCCCGGCCAACCACTTCCAGATAGTCCTGCGGATCTCCGCCTGCGGGGGCCAGCGCGGCAATGGCTTTGGCGGTATCCAACGCGCTGCCGCCTCCGAATCCAACGACCACCTCGCAATGGCCGGCCTGTGCCAGGGCCACGCCCCGTTGCACCAGTTCGATCGTGGGTTCGGTCGCGACGGAGAACGTCTCGAAGTCAACGCCGTGCGCCTGCAGGGCGGATTCCAGCGGCTGGGCTCGTTCCGGACGGCTCCCGGCGACGACCAGGGCGCGCCGGCCGAGTTCGCGCGCCAATTCGCCGGCGCGGCGAACCATGCCGGGACCGAAGAGAATGCGCGGGGGCGTGGCGAATTCGAATGTCATGGCCGGGCGCGGGCGGTCATGCATCCGCGTCGGGCGGGAAGACGTTGGCGTATTTCACGCTGGTACGCGGCACGGCCATCATGTCCGCCACGGCGTCGCGCCAACGCAGATAGTGGGCGGTTTCCTTGTGCCGGGCGGGCGCATCGGGGGTACGGTACCCTTCGACCAGCACGAAGCGCGTTGGGTCGTCCGCCTGTTGCTGGACGTCGAAGCAGGCGACGCCGGGTTCGCGGATGCTGGCGCGGGCGTTGGCAAGGGTGGCTAGCCGGAAGGCTTCCACGCATTCCGGTTTGACCTGCACATGCACGTGAACAATCAGCATGGCATGCTCCGGGACGTTACTCTTTCACGGTCAGCACGAGGTGCCCGTCGGCAATCTGCAGATTCTCGATCCCATCCGAAAAGGCCCGCCAGAAGCCGGCCTCGCCCCCGAATTCCCGGACGATGTCGACGTTTTTCAAACCGCCCAGCCAGGCGTTCGGCAGCGGCACGCCCATGACGGAAATCCCCCGGAGCATGAGAACCGGCCGCCCGTTCGCGTAGCTGAACGCTACGCCGGTCTTGACCTTCAAGGTCTTGCCGCCCAGCACCGGAAAATCTTCGTCGAGGGGGATGAGCAGTTTGGCGCTCACCAGATTGTCCGCCAGATCGATCGCCAGTTTGTCGGCCCAATCCGTGTTTTTCGCCACCAGGGCGTTGAGTTCCCGCTCGGTAAAGCGGACCGTGCGATCGGCCGCCGCTTCGCGGTAGGCCTCCGGTTCCATGGGTCCCGGCTCTTGTTCCGCGGCGGGTGTTGCGGCGGGGTCTGCTCTGGGTGCAGCGAAATCCAACCGATCCAGCTTGGTTTGGAGGATTTGTTCTTCGCGCGCATTGAGCGCCACGGGCCGGAAGGGCGGCGGGAACAAGAAGAAGCGTACCACGAGAACGGCCACGATGGCCGTCAAAACGACGGCGCCGACCACGGCCAGGAAGAGGTGCAGGCAACCGAACCGGAGCGGCGGGGCGGGGGGTGGGGGAGGCGTACCCGGGGGGGGTGCGG
>JAKLIL010000157.1 GCA_022709625.1 Verrucomicrobiota bacterium | reverse complement strand
GGCATCCGGAACGCCGAACCGGCACTGCGCCGGGGCTCGTTCCGCTGGCTGCCCGCGCCGGGCGACGCCACCGTCGCCTACCAGCGCGAACTCGCCGGCGCCACGATCTGGTGCGCGTTCCACAAGGGCGCCGAGGAGGTGGAGCTGGAGTTGCCGCAGGCCGGCCGCGATCTCTGGACCGGCGAAGACGTCCCGGCCGGGCCGATCCGCATTCCGGCCCACGGATTCCGGATCGTCAAGCGGTAGGCGCCGGCGCGCGGCTTTCGACCAGTTGCGTCTTGCGGGGTTCGGCGTCGGGAAAGACGATCTTGACGGTGTGGGCGCCGAAGCTCTTCGCCAGCATTTCCATGGTCTGGCGCGCGGAGGTTTGCACCTCGGAACTGAGGCGCCGGGCCAGGTTCTGGGCGAGTTTTTCGGCCTGGGCGCGCGCTTCGTCCATCAGCTTGTTGCGGTCTTCCTCGTTGAAGCCGCCGCCGAGGATCTTGTTGACCACGTCGGGCAGGATGATGGGCAGGAGCTTGCCGCCCTGTTCGTCGTAGAAGGTTACGTTGCGCACGTGCACGACGTATTCGCAGGGGGGCATCTGCAGCCGATAGCGGCCGGGCCCGTCTTCCGCCACGGCGAACGCGGGGTCGCGCAGGTCGTACTGGAAGTCGATGTCGAACTCGAAGATCATCGCCATTTTCCGGGAGGTGATCAGCCATTCGAGGTAGCGCTTGCCGAGGTCCCCGAGCGAATGGTCCCGCGCCGTCACGATCTCCTTCGTGACCGCCTTGAACACCGCAAGCACGCCGATGGCCTTGAGTTCCTCGATGGCGGCCGTCGCGCGGACGGACAGGCCCTTGGCGCCGCCCTTCCGGCGCAGCAGAACCAGCCACCCCGCGAACAACGCGCCGCACAGCAGGCTCAACGCAACGATCGTCACGGACTGGCTGATCATGTTTCCACCTCGGCTTTCGCCATCTGCCGCAAACCATACCATAATTTCGCCGCACTGGAATCCCAAGTGCAGGCCGCCGCGCGGGCCTGGGCCGCGGCGATCTGGCGGACGCGTTCCGCGCGCGGCAGGGCGAGCGCCGCGCGCAGGGCCGCGGCCCACTCCGTTTCGTCGCGGCCATCGACGTAACAGATGCATTCGCCGCCGACTTCCGGGATGGCGCCCGCCCGGGTTGCGAGCACCGGCGCGCCGGCGCACATGGCTTCCAGCACGGGCAGGCCGAAGCCTTCGTAGAGCGACGGAAACACGAACCAGTCCGCCGCCTGATACAACGCAATCAATGCGCTCCGGGGCAGATTCGCAAACTGCAAAACGCGACCCGGCGGCGAAGCCGCCAACGCGGCGGCCGCCTCCCGTTCGCCGCGCTGCGGCCGGCCCACCAGTACCAGGCGATGCGGAATTTCCGCGGCCAAACGGTTGAAGGCGCGAACCAGCAACGCCACGTTCTTGTGCGGATAGGTATGGGCCACGCACAACAGATAGGGACCTTCTCCGGCCACGGTCGGCGCCGCCACCGGCGTTCCGAAAGCCGGATCCACGCCTTCGCCGGTGACCAGGATTCGGCCCGCATCCGCTCCCAGCAATTCAACGATTTCCCCTTTGGCGAATTCCGAAGGGACGGCAAGGGCCGCGCAGCGGCGGATCGTCGCGGGATAGAGAACGTCCAGCGCACGGGCCGCGAGCCAGGACACGTCCGCGGGAAAACGCCGATATTGCATGTCGTGGATTGTCGCGACCTGGGGGCAGCGGCATCGCAGCGGAACTACGCCGCCCGGCGACCAGAGCACGTCCACCCCGGCGCGCCGGACCAGCCGCGGCAGGCGGATTTGCTCGGCCACGACGCGAACAATCCGGTTTGTTGCACGAATTTTCGCCGGCACGATTTCCGCGGCGGGAAATTCCGCCCGTAGGCGCGGCTCGTTCTCGGCGTTGGCAAACAGGACCAGCATGGGCGCATCGGGCCGGCGCGCCAAGGCCCGCACCGTTTCGAGCAAATAGGTTTCGGCCCCGCCCACCTCTCCAGGCAGATAGAACAAGGCATTGACGCCCAAACGGAGCGGCGCGTTCATGGCCCGGAATCGATCTGGGCGGCCGTGAACGGAGCCGTAGCGGGGATCTGGAAACGGCCGTCCCACTCGAACAGGCGCAAGGTTTGTTGGTGCAGTTCAACGGCGAAGCGGGCACCGCGGCGGCTATGAATCACCGTGCGGTAGGCATAGGGGATTTCGGCAAGCGGCGAACCTACTTCGCCCAACTCGACGGGATAGATTCCGAGTTGTTTTTCAGTGCTGGTCAGCCAAAGCAGGCGCCGCCCGGTTGTCGTGCGCAACCGCTGGAGCGTTTCCACATATTTTTGCTGGAAGGCGGGGTCCTCGCTGGCCCACAGGAATTCGCCGTTGAGAACGTCGCGGCTGGTGGCCAGCAGCAACGGCGTGCCCCAGCGGCGATCGTCGGCGACGACGATGTCGCCGGAACCAATCCGTTGCTCCAACGACCGTAGGAGTTGGCCGAACCCGGCATAATCGCCGACGTGGAACGCCGCCCGACTCAAGTGCGCGCTTTGGATCAAGGCTGGCACCAACAGCAGTAGGGCCGTCCACCGCCAGCCTCGGCCGCGAAGCCGCAGGCCTTCAAACCAGGCGACCACTCCGTAGGCCTGGGTCAGCGCCAAAAACGGAACCAGAAAAACCATGTACCGGCGCAGCGCCCACGGGTAGAGCGGCGCGATGCCGGGAGCGAGAAAGAGCGCCAGACAAACGGCTCCCAAGACCAAGACGAGGACTTGGAGCACGACCCGTTCGGAATCCTTCCGCAGCGCCAGCCAGACGATACCCACGCCGGCCCAAGCAACGGGCAGCGCGCCCGCGAACAGCATCACCCGCAACACCCGCTTGAGCGGATCGCTCGCCAGCGGAAACCAATCGGTTGCCTGCACCAGGAATTCGCGGCCCGGCGCGCAACTGGCGCCCAACGCGAAAACCGCCAGGCCGCCGCCCAACGCCGCGCACCCAATGGGAATCCAGCGCCGGCCCCAGGTCCGGAACGCGTGGGGCAAGGGCTGCCACAGCAGCACCGCCGCGAGGAACGCGGCGCCGCCGCAGATGGCCAGAATCGCGCTCAGGGCGTGGTCCTTTTGTTCCAGCCGCGCCACGACGACCCCGGCCGTCCCCAGATTCCAGACGATGCCCAGCGCCACGGCGGCAAAGCACAGCATGACCCGCGGCCAGCGCCCCGGACGGCGCACCTGGCCCTCCACGCCGGCGACGAGAACCAGCATGCTGCCGGCCAGCGCGGCCATGTTGAAATGGTTGGCAATCCCCGCGAACAACGCGCCGGCGGCGCCCGCCGGAAACGGCGAACGGACGCGCGCCGCGGCGACGTAAAACAGCAGCGCCCCCAGCAGCAGCAGCAGGTACAGCATCTCGGCGGTGGGAATCGCCTGCTGGTACCACCACAAGGGCGAAACCAACCAGGCGCCGAGCGCGACCCAGCGGCGCCAGCCGCCGAATCCCAGCAACCCGAGCAAGGCCAGCAACGGCGGCAAGGTCCACGCGGCGAGAATGGCGGGCAGCCGGACCAGCAGCCCCATCCCGCCCATGCGCAGGAACCACGCCCCGCACAGCGGGGTCAGCTGGAACGAATAGAGCGGCAAGGCGCCGTCGGCCATGCGGATCGGGACCGAGGGGAATACTTCGCGGTAGTCGTTTTCGGCGGCGGAAAACAGCGTGCGCTCGTCCGGCGACATCGCCGCATAGATCGAATCGGCGCGGGCGTGCCAGCCGCCGGCGCGCGCAATGGCCACCGCGTTGTTCTGGTAGATGCCGGGATCCCACCCGCCGGCCAGCCATTCCGAGCGGGGCGGCTGCAGCAACGGCAGACTGCCGAGCAGCCAGACCAGCAGAAACGCCGCGAACCCGCGGGACGCCCAGCGGCGCAACCCCACTTTCCGGCGCCAGGTCCACGCGACGCCAAGCGCCACCATGCCTGTCCAGGTCGCCCAATCGAGCGTCGGCGTCCAAATCCCCAGAGCGGCCAAGCCGAGCATGGGCAGCAGATTCGCCAGCAACCCCGCGACCACGGCCCGCCCTGCGGACAACCAGAACGAATCGTCGCCTTGCGCCCGGACCGCAGGATCCGCGGCCCCCCCCCACCACCAGCCGGCGCCGATCAGGCGCAAAGCCAACCAAAACCCGCCTGCCGCCAGCTCCATGTCGCTACCCGCGGCAGCCGCCCCTTAAGGCAAACGGGAAGAAGACTCCGTAGACCGGGCGCTTTTCGCCAAGTTGCCGGCGCGCACGTCCGCCTCCAGGCGCCGGATGCGGAAAAGGGCTTCGTCGGCCGAGGCCCGGATGCGGTCCAGCATCTCCGCCACGACGCCCACGAGAAACACGGCGCCGCCCGCGCCGAGAAACGCCGCGCCGGCGAAACCCGACCACTTGTGCGGCGAGAAGCCGCCCGTGCGGATTTTGACCGACAAGAGGAAACCGAGGAACAGCAAGCCCACCAGCGCCAGCGCGGCGGCGATTTTGGAAAAGAACTTCAGCGGCCGGTAGTCGCGGTAGGTTTTGAGGATGATGGCGGCCGTACGCCAGCCGTAGTGGAACAGGTTGCCGGCCACGCGGCTCTTCCCGTGTTCGCGCACGCCGCGCACCTGCACGGCCACCTCCCGGATGGGCACGTCGGCGAAGGCCAAGGCCAGGAACACCTCGTGGGTATAGGTGAAGTTGCCGAGGAGATTCAGGCGCAGATAGGCGTTCCGGGAATAGGCCCGGAACCCGCAGGAGACATCCCGGTACGTCGCGTGGGTGATGGAACTGATCCAACGGGCCATGAAGTCGTTGCCCCACCGCTTGGCGGCCGGCATGGCGGGCACGAGAGCGGGATCCAGGAAACGCGAAGCGGTCACGAAGTCGGCTTCGCCCTTCAAAATGGGTTCGATCAGCTTGGGCACGTCCCGGGGATTGAACTGCCCGTCGGCATCGAAGGTCACGACGATGTCCGCGCCCAGTTCGGTCGCCTTCGCCAGGCCGGTGCGGAAGGCCGCGCCGACCCCCCGGTTGCGCGCATGGGAAACCACGACGGCGCCCCAGGTGCGCGCCAATTCGGCCGTCCGATCCGCCGAACCATCGTCC
>JAKLIL010000156.1 GCA_022709625.1 Verrucomicrobiota bacterium | reverse complement strand
GACGGCGGCCACGACGGGGAAGTGCCAATCGCCACCGCCGTTGTTGTCCCAGATGCTCCCGTCGTTGAAGCACATTGTGATGCTGAGGGCCTCGGCCGGCACGACCAAGGAATAGGTCCAATTTGCGCCGTTTTTCGCCATGGGAACTCCGGGCACGGCGGTCCAGCCCTCGGTGCGGTTGCGGCCGTAATGGACGTTCACGGCCGCGGCGGCGGCAAGGGGGCCGGCCGCGGGGTTGTAGGAAATCTCCACGGGTTGGCCCACCGTCGGCACGCCGGGCACGATCGTGACCCGGTTGACCGTCAACGGGGCATCGCAGTCGCGGATGGCTACCTTCCAGTTGGCCCCGCCGCGGTTTTCCCAATGTATGCCGTCGGTGAAGCAGACCTCGAGCTGCGGGGCGTTGGCGGGCACGGTCTGGAACTCGAGGGCGAACGTATTGGGCCCGGTACGTTGCATGTCCGCCAGAACCCAGTCGTCGTCGCGGGTGGAGAAGTGATGGAAGGCCTGGACGGTGGCGGCGCCGGCCAGCACCGACGTGGCGGCGTTGAAGGTGACCGCGACGGAGCCGCAGTCCAGCGGTGTTGCCGGCGAGAAGTTGGCGGCCGGCGCGGGGCCGACGGGACCGGTAACGGGCGCCAGCGGGATTTCCACGGCCTCGCCGGGATCGAGATGGCCGTCGCCGTTGCCGGCGGGGCATTGGGACGCCGCGGCCAACGCGCCCGCGTCGGCGTTGGCGTAGAGCGCGGCGGCCAGAAACACGGCAGCGGGCACGGCGCCGTTGTAGTAGGCGGTCAGGTCGATCACGCCTTCCAGCACGCCGCCGTTGCACCACGGCGTGGCGGTGCGGACCATGGCCACGGGTGCCGGCAAGCCGTCCTCGGCAAAGCCGCGGCTGTAGTTGTTGTCGTTTTCATCGGCAAGGAAGACATCGTAGGCGAACGCGTTGCCGGCTTTGCCCCACGGCGCGGGATTGGCGAGGGCCTCGGGGGCGGAGGCCAGGAACAGAAAAGCGTCTTGGCCTTCGCCGGCATCCGGCGTGGCCACGTAGAGAAAGTTGTTGGATTGCAGGGCCCAAAGCGTCTGGCCGCCCGAGCGCGCGGCCACCTGGACCGCGCCCGGATCCAAGGTCCCGTCCAACGCAAAGGGGCTGGCGCGGTCGATGGCTGCTTCGTCGAACAGGTTGCCGGCGCTGTCGTACGCGCGAATGCGCAGAATCGTGCCCTCGATGTCGACGACGGCGAAGGACTGGACGGTGTCGCCGTTGGCGGCCCATTGGGAGTAGCAGGGGATGTTGCCGGGATCGCGGCTACGGGTGCCGGTGCGGCCGGGCATGAGGTGGGTGACGCCGTGGATCGGCGAACTCCGCCAGTAGAAGTGGTTGTGGCCCACGACGGCCAAATGCACGCCATGCTGCTCCATGACCGGCACGTATTGGTCGCGGATGGTCTCTTCTTCGCCGTGGCCGCCGTCGGGCGAATAGGCGGCTTCGTGGAAGAACACGATCTTCCATGGCTTGGCGGAGGCGGCGAGGGCGTTGGCCAGCCAAGCCGGGCCAGGCAGGCCTTCGGCGTTGAGCGAGACGATCTGGGCGTCGGCGTACTCGAACCAGTAGCTCAATTCGTCGCCCGGCAGTATGAACGCTTCGCGGCAGGCGGCGAAGTT
The DNA here is from genome assembly GCA_022709625.1 of Verrucomicrobiota bacterium. Classification (GTDB taxonomy): domain Bacteria; phylum Verrucomicrobiota; class Kiritimatiellia; order CAIQIC01; family Lenti-01; genus Lenti-01. The sequence continues at coordinate 3,484 of JAKLIL010000156.1, read as the reverse complement.
GTCGCGCACATCGTGGTTGCCGGGCGTCCAGTAGAGCGGCGCGGCGGCGAGAACTTGGGCGAGGGGGCCGAAGATATTGGTATCCAGATCGGAGTAGAGCCCGTCGTCGCTGACGTCGCCGACGGCCAGCAGCAGGTCGGGGGCAAGCTGGGCGAGCAGCGTGCCGATGGCGGGATTGGCGCCGTAGTGGGCATCGCTGAACAGGCCGAGACGGAACGCCGTGCCCGGGGCCTTGCCGCTGCGGAAACTCGCGGTGGCCAGCGTGGCCCCGCCGCTGCGGACGCGGTAATAGTAGGTTGTGCCGGGGACCAACCCGTTCAGCGTCACCTCGTGCTGCCAGCCGCCGGCGCCGGTGGCGGTGGCGCCATAGCTCGTCGTCGGTCCGTAGTCCACCGCGCTGTCGGCCGACGCATCCGTGCGCCAAACCACCGTGGCCTGATTCGTATAGTGCCCCATTTGGATGTAGGGGCCGCGCACCAGCGCCGCCGCCGCGGTCCGGGCGCATCCCGCCAAGGCGAGAACCAGAACCACGCGACCGACGCATGCACGTTGAAGGGATTTCATGACGCTCTCCTTGTTTGCATGGCCCAACCCTGCCAAAGCGATGCTACCGGATTGTTACGATTTGAAAAAATATGCCCGTCTTTCCGGTAACAATCCGGTAACATGTCTGTGGAATGCTCGGAATCGCGATGGGCACGAATTTCTATTCGCGGCGCGAGGTGCGGCGCCTGTTGGCCGCGCTGGGGCTGTTCGTGGCCGTGCCTTGCCTCCTGCTGGTCTTTCTCGCTTGGCAAAGCGTCCAGATCCTGCACGCGGCCGCGCAAACGCAGTTGCGCGAAGTCCGCCGCCGCGAACTTCAAGAGGTTGGCGTGGCCGTCCACGATCGCCTCCGCGATCTGCTGGCGCGGGCCGAAGCCGCGCTGGGCCGTTCGGCGCCGTCCGAGATGTCCTTCTGGCGGGATGTCCGGCAATGGATGGCGGCGGAACCGGCCGTTCGCGCCGTCGTGGTTTTGGATGCGGACGGCCACGTGGCGTGGCCGGTCCGCCGCGAATGGTCCGAAGATTCGCCGCGGTTGTCGGCCTTGCATCCGGCCCATCCCGCCTTGGAGGCCGCCCGCCGGGCGCATTGGATCGACAAGGATTATCCCCGGGCCCGCGATCATTACCGCCAAGTGCTGACCGAACCCCGCCTGCCGCCCTCCGTCCGGCTTGCCGTCTGGGCGGAAGTGGCGGCCTGTGCACGGCGCCAAGGCGACTGGCCGGGTGCGCTTGAGGCCGGCCGGCGCCTACTCGCGGAAATCCCGGAGGTGGTTCCGTCGCCGCTGGCGTGGCTGCGGGCCGTGGAATTGGCCGTGGAATCCGGCGACGACGCCTTGGCCAGAAACTGGGCCCAGGCGCTGCTCGAAGACGCCGCGCGCCGCGGCCTCGACCACGACGTGCGCGAGTTGGAAGTCATGGCGCAACGGTTGCGTTTGGCCTGGCCCGCGATGCCGACCGAACTCGCGGAGCCGCTGGCGCAAATGGAACAAGCGACGGCCGCCCGCGCCGCGGCTGAGGCTTTCGTCCGCGCGCACGGAAACGGCCCGTTCCGGCCCGGATGGGTCGCGGCGGGCAAAGAATCGATCGTCGCGGCCCGGACGCCTCCGGCCCATTTCCTGGCCATCGCGTCCGCATCCCGGCCAACCGGCTTCCAACTGGCCCTCGATCTCGATTGGGACCTCTGGCGCACGGCGGCATTGGAACCCGCGTTGCGTGGATTCATCGCGCGCCACGGCGGCCAAATCACGACGATCCCCGCGCCAGCGATGCCGGCTGCCGCCCGCCTTATCCAAAGGTTGCCGGCGCCGCTGGACGTCTGGGCAATCGCCTATCGCGCCGAACCGGTCTCGACGTGGGCCATGCTCGCGGCCACGCGCTCCAAAACCCGCGCGGCCCTGCTAGGGCTTGCCATCGGCTTGGCCCTGCTGGGCCTGCTGGTGCCTTGGCTCTACTTGCGGCGCTCCCTGCGCCTGGCCGGATTGCAGGCCGACGTCATGGACCGCATCAGCCACGAACTCAAAACGCCCATTGCCTCCCTGGCCGTGCTGGCCGATCAACTTCGGCAACGCGATCCGCTGCGCGAACCCGCCACCGATCGCGAGGTGCGCCGGTTGATCCATGTCGAGGTCCAGAGTCTCCTGCGGTTGAACAACCGGCTGTTGGACTATGCCCGCCAGCGCATCGGACCGGTCCCGCTGGTCCGGGAGCCGGCCCGGCTCGACGAACTTCTGGCGGAGATCGTCGCTGGCCTGCCCGGCAAGACGGGCCTCGCGCCCGGGCGGCTGGAATGCGAGATGCAGGCGGCGGACTACTCCGGCGCATTCGATCGCGAAGCCCTCGGGGAAATCCTGCGCAATCTGGTCGAGAACGCGGTGAAATACGCCGAAGGTCCCGCCCGCGTGCGCCTGGCCCTCCGCCGCGTCGGCGCGGAAGCCGTGCTGGAAGTGGCCGACAACGGGCCGGGCATGGCGGCGCGCGTGCAACGCCGCCTCTTCACGCCGTACTACCGAGCCGATTCCAGTCTGGCGGCGCGCGTGCCGGGCTTGGGATTGGGGTTGGCCATCGTCAAAGGCCTCGTGGCGGCGCATGGCGGCCGCATCGCGGTGCGTTCGGCGTCGCCGGGCGGCACCGCGTTCTCCATCCACTTTCCGCTGGGTCCCGCGGCGGGAGGCTCGCCATGACTCCGCGCAAGAAGATTCTCGTGGTGGAGGACCACGTGCCGCTTCGTACGGCGCTGGCCCTCGCCCTGCCGGACCATGGCTTTGCCGTCGCGACCGCCGGCGACGGCGAGGCCGCCTTGCGGGTGGCCCGCGACGAACGGCCCGATCTCGTCCTGCTCGACATCATGCTGCCCGGCAAGAGCGGGTTCGAAGTGTGCCGGGAGCTGCGGCGGCGCAATTCCGGCGTGCCCATCATCGTGCTGACGGCCAAGACCGCCGACGAAGACGAATTGTTGAGCTTCCAGCTCGGGGCCGACGATTTCGTGCGCAAGCCGTTCAAGCTGGAAGCGCTGGTCGCCCGAATCAAGGCGCTTCTGCTGCGCGTTGCCCTTCAGGGGGCGCCGCCGCGGATCGCCTTCGGTCCCTACGAGCTGGACGTGGCCGCGCGCGTCTTGCGCACGGCGGGGCGCGACGTGGATCTGACCCCGCGCGAATACGCCCTGCTGGAATTCCTCGCGCTTCATCCGGGCCAGGCCTTCACGCGGGCGCAACTGCTCGACCGCGTTTGGGGACCGGACTACGCGGGCACCGATCGCACCGTGGATCGGTTCGTCACCACCTTGCGCCAGCGGATCGAGCGCGATCCGCGCAGTCCGGAACACGTCCTGACCGTCCGCACCCACGGCTACGAGTTCAAAAGATGAAAACATCCCGCGCCATTTCGCTGGTCTGCGCCGTTGCGTTTCTAGTTGCCGCCGGAGGCCGGGGCGCATCCGCCGAGA
>JAKLIL010000155.1 GCA_022709625.1 Verrucomicrobiota bacterium | reverse complement strand
GGCGCCCGCCTGGCGGAGTACGAGGGCCGGCTGGCCGGCTACGTCGAATGGGACCTCCGGCAGTGGCATGCCCGCTATGCGCGCGGCCGCACGCTGGCGGAGTCCGCCGCCGTCATCCGCGCAAGCGCCCGCGACCGGCTTGCGTTCATGGACGGTTTTCTGGCAGGGTCGACCGCGGCTGCGGCGGAGGTGTCCGGCGGCCAAGCAGAGGAGGACGGGCGGTGAAGCCGCAAACGTGGCGTTGGGTGAAACGAGGTTTGGTCGCGGCCGTGCTGTTGCTGGCGCTGGCGCTGCGCGGCGCGGGCGCCTATCGGGGCCTGCCCCACGGCGTGTCCTACCATCCCGATGCCGCCAAGCAAGTGAAGGCGCTGGGCGAATTCCTCGAAGGCCGCTACGTCTGGTACACGGGCTTGCGGTTCTACGACAGTTACCCGTATTTCCTGAACCATTTCGACGAATGGATCATCCGGACGCTGCGCGCAGCAGCCGATCCGGCGGCCGTCTATCTGGGGCTCGGTGCCGATCGCGGCGAGCCCACAAACGATACCCTGTACTATTGGACGATGACGCTGCGCTGGCTCTACGGCGTGGCCGTGGTGCTGCTGGCCGGCTGGATCGCGCGCCGGCTGCGCTTTCCGTTTGCCGCGGCGTTCGGGGCCATGCTGCTGGTCGCGATTTCGCCGCTGAACGTCGTGGTGGCGCACTTCGCCACCGGCGACATCGCTTGCGATTTCTTTTTCGCCCTGACGATCCTGTGCACGGTCCAGCACGCGCGCAGCGGCCGCCCCGCGTGGCTGGCGGCGGCCGGCGCCATGGCCGGCTGGACGTTCGCGGGCAAATACAACGGCGGCATGGCGGCGCTCCTCATTGCCGGCTATGCGTTCATGCTGTGCTTGCGGGGCCGGCACCGCCTGGCGCGCTTCGCCGGCCTCGGCGCGCTGTCCGCCGGCGGCCTCGCGGCGGGCGTCCTCGTCGCCATGCCCCAATTCACCTGGGCGTGGAAACGCACGTGGCACGACATGCTGCGCGTCTTCGAACATGTCCAGAACTACCGGGCGCCGGAGGAGTATCTGGCCTTGCCGTTTTGGGACCGCGCGTGGATTGCCCTGTCCCGCAACGCCGGCGATATGCTGGTGGGCCTGGGCCCGCTGCTCTTGCTGGCGGCGCTGGTGGGGCTCGGTTTGGCGCTCCGCGCGTGGCGGCGCCAATCCGCCGGCGAAGAACAGCGCCGGGCCGCGCTGCTCGTCGCGCTCTGTGCGTTCCCGTGGCTGGTCCTGTTGCTTTCGTTGTCTTCGAAACTCAGCCAGCACGAGTTCTATTTTTCCTGGATCTATCCCGCGCTGGCCCTCGCGGCGGCGTTTGCCTTGACGCCGCTGTGGACGGCCGCGCGGCGGCGGCCGGCGTTCGTTCTGCTGGGTCTGGTTTTGCTGGGCGAAGCGGGACAGCGCCTGCCGGGGGAAATCTACTTCTGGCGCCGCGAAGACGTCCGCACGGTGTCGCGCGTGCAGGAAAACGACCCCGTGCTGCCGGCAACGCGCAACGAACGGTATCGCGGCCTCGGCCGCCACGAACCGAGTCCCAACGCCATCCGCGATCTGCTGTTCGAGCCGCTCAATTTGGCGACGTTCCGCAACCGCTGGGGCCGGATTGCCTCGCCCGACGCGTCGGCGTGGCGGAATCTGGCGGTCGTGCCGTTGCCGACCATTCCGTTCGGCGGACCACGGGTCGATTGGATCGCCTGGAACGGGCCGGCCCTGCCGCGCAGCGACTGGACGTTCAAGGTGGACGGGGGCCAGGCCGTCGACTTGGTCGTGGTCGCCTTTGAACCTTTGGGAGACGCCCGCTTGGGATTCCAGACCGGCAACCATCCCTCCTTCGTCGCGGGAACGTGGGGCGGGGTCCCCGTGAACGTCGCCTTGAACGCCAACGATTGGACCGTCTGTCGCCTCGCAGGCTTGCGGCCCGCGCGCACGATGAAGGACGCCGGCCGCAGCGATCTGGATATCTACCATTACCGCCTGCGATTGCGCGCCGGCCCGGGTCCGGCGTGGGCGACGCTCCTCCGGTCGCCGGGGGACGAAGCGGTCTTTCGGGCATTCAATGGCGCCGCCAACGCCGATCTGGCCGGTCTCTACGAACAAGTCGACGCCGAGGCGCTGGCCGCGCTGGTGGCGCGCATCCGCTATCGCGCCGGCGACGCCAACGGCCTGCGGCTTCCGGATGGGAAGGTCCACTCCGCGGATTTGTGGAGTCCGGACGAAGTGCTTCCGGCCGGGTCGTACCGGCTGAAGGCCGACGTGATCGCTTTGGATTCCAACGCCGTCGTGTGCGTGGGGCTGCGCGACCGGGCCGGCCGCGCGGCGGCCTGGAATGCCGGCCGCGAATACGAACTGGCTCCGGGAAACAATGCCATCGAATATTCGTTTGCAAAGCCCTTTGCGCCGTTCCAATGCGCCGCAACGGTCGAGATCCTGTCCGGCGCGGTGCGGCTGGGCGAGTGGAGCCTGTTGCCCGACGTGCCGGCCTTGGCCGCCGTGGCGGCCGCCGGCGCGCCGCCGGCCTGGCAACGCCGGTTCGCGGCGGACCCGTCCGCGGCCAGCCGCCATCCCGTCGAAACCGTCTACGCCGGCGCGATCGTCGTGCACGACGTTTCGTGGCCGGATCCGGTTGTGCCCGGCCGCGTGCAGCCGTTCTCCGCCCGCGTATCGTTGCGGAAGCCCATCCGCCATCTCGAAGAACACGAGGTGTTCATCCACCTCTGCGATCCAAACGGAAAGATGCGGGCGGCGATGCATGTCGCGATGGAGCAGGCGGCCAGCGCGCCGGAAGATCCCATGGCGGTCATGCACGAAATCCCGGCCGGCCTTGCGCCGCAAATTGGCCAGGTCCGCGTGGGCGTCTGGAACCGGCGCACCTTGGTGCAGTTGCCCGTGACGGAACGTCCCGAAGGCGTGGCGCAACCCAACCGCCGGACCGTCTTGGCCGGCGAGTTCCGGGTGGAAAAATAGATTCGCAATCCGTCGCGCCCGCCCGCAGCGCCGCCGTCGGGCTTGCTTTCGCGCGGCACTTGGGCGACCATCCTCGCGGCGATTCCCGGAAAAACAAGACATGGAACTGTTGACAGACACCCACGTGCACGTGCACCTTGGCTTCGACCCCGGCCGGCTGCTGGATGCCGCGGCGGCGAATTTCGACCGCGCGGCGCCCGGCCTGTCCGCCGCCGAACGGTTGGACGTGCTGTGCCTCACCGACGTGCGCGGGCGGCAAACCGACCAATACTTTTGCGAAACGCTTCGCCAAGCGGGGGCCTGGCGGTTTTCCTGCGCCGTCGACCGGGACGGCGTGTGCGCCGAACGTCCGGATGGCCGCCGGCTCCATTGGCTGCCGGGCCGCCAGATCGTCTCGAAGGAAAACCTCGAACTGCTGGCTCTCGCTTGCCGCTACGAACCCGAAGACCGCGCCCTGGATTTGTCCGCCTTGATCGACGCCGTGCGGGACCACGGCGGCGTGCCCGTGGTGCCGTGGGGCTTCGGCAAGTGGACGGGAGACCGCGGCCGCATCGTGCAGCGGCTGGTGGAAACGCGCGACGACTTTTTGCTGGCCGACAACGGGAACCGCCGCCGGGGTTCGGCGTTTCCGGCCCTGTTGGAAGCAGGCCGGCGGAAAGGGTTGGGCATTCTGGCCGGTAGCGATCCCCTGCCGCTGCCCGCGCAGGACACGCGGACGGGAAGCTACGGAGTGCGCGCGCCGCTGCCGCAGCCGGACCTCTCCCCGGCCGAGGCCTTCCGCGCGGCCATTCGCTCGCGCGCCTGGACGATCTACGGCCAGTTGACGCCGCCGGGGGCGTTTTGGATCGGCCAGGCGCGCGAGCGGATCGCCAAGCGATGGGGGCGCTGAAATGAAAGCGCTGGTCGTTGCCCCGCAGCCGTTTTTCCAATACCGCGGCACGCCGTTCAGCGTCTACTACCGCACCTTGGTCATGGCCGAAAACGGCGTCGCCATCGATTTCCTGACCTACGGCCAAGGTCTGGACGTCGATCTGCCGGGCGTCCGCCTGATCCGCATTCCCGCCTTCCGCTGGCTGGGTCCCGTGCCCATCGGGCCGTCGAAGCTGAAACTGTTCCTCGACGCGTTTCTCGTGCTGCGGATGCTCTGGCTGCTGATCCGCAAGCGCTACGACGTGGTCCACGCCCACGAAGAAGCCGTCTTTTTCTGCGCCTTCCTGAAGCCGTTGTTCCGCTTCAAGCTGGTCTACGACATGCATTCGAGCCTGCCGCAGCAATTGACCAACTTCAAGTTCACCAAGTCGCGGTTCCTCATCCACCTCTTCACGCGGCTGGAAGACCTTGCCCTGCGCCGGGCCAACGCCGTGATTACCATCTGCCCGGATTTGGCGGACTACGCGACGCCGCGCATCGCCGACCCCGCCAAGCATTTTCTGATCGAAAATTCGATCTTCGAGCCGGTGCGCCTGCGCCGTTCGGCCGAGTCCGCCGCGGCGGCGGAGAAGCCGGCCGTCTTCGCCGCGATTCCCGCCGGCGCGAAAACCGTCGTCTACGCCGGCACCTTCGAGCCGTACCAGGGCATCGATTTGCTGATTGAGGCGTTCCGCCTGGTGCGCACGCAGAATCCCGCGGCGTTTTTGGTCGCCGCGGGCGGCACGCCCGAGCAGACGGCCAAGTACCGCGCCTTGGCCGGCCCGGAACTGGCCGGCGCCTGCCTGATCCTGGAACGGGTCGACCAAGCCACGGCCAAGGCGTTGATCGCGGGCGCGGCGGTGCAGCTTTCGCCGCGCACATCCGGCACCAACACCCCGTTGAAAATCTACGAGCAGTTGGCCAGCGGCGTGCCGCTCGTCGCCACGGACATTTATTCCCACACCCAGGTGCTCGACGCCTCCGTCGCCTATCTGGTCAAGCCCGAGCCCGCCGACGTCGCGCGCGGCATCCTGCAGGCGCTGGCCGACGGCCGCGCCGGCAATCCCAAGACAAAAGCCGCACAAACCCTCTACGCCCAAAAATACTCGCGCCCGGTCTATGAAGAGAAAATCCGGCGCCTGCTGGAGCGGATTCGCACATGTGCGGCATAGCGGGCATCGCGAGTTTCGGCGCGGCGCCGCCCCCGGCGGAGGCGGATCTGCGGCGCATGTGCGGGACCATGG
>JAKLIL010000154.1 GCA_022709625.1 Verrucomicrobiota bacterium | reverse complement strand
ATCCATTACCTCGACCTGATCCATTGGGCCCTCGGACAGAATGCCCCGCTGGCGGTTACGGGCATGGGCGGCCGGTTCGCCATCGAGGACAACCGCGACGTGCCCGACACCATGGAAGCGCTCTGGCATTACCCGGGCGATACGCTCGTCATCTACACCCAGTTCAACGCCAACGGCGCCGGCGCGGCGGCCAAGCCATGCTGCAGCAACGCCACCACGTGCCGGCCCAAATCCTGCTTGCTCACCCGGCCGATGAGCGGAATCCGGTCCCAGTTCTTCGCCATCGACAACGGCAGCATCGTCAGCGCGATGATCGACATGAACGTCAGCTGCGGGTTGATTTCCGGATTCACGCGGCCCGCCCGCTGCGCCGCCGCGAGGCCGGCCTTGAAGCGTTCCGGCTGGCCGAGATCCACGCGCTGGATCAGCTTTTCCCGCAGCGCGCCGCCTTCGCTGATGACCTCGCGCACCCACAGCGGCGGCAGCCACGGCATGGCGTCCGACGCTTCCACGATGCGCCACACCAGCCGCTCCACCAGCGCCAACGGATCGGACGCGTCGCGCGCGATCGCGTCGGCGACGAACGCGATGAACTCGCCGACGAGCTTTTCCGCGACGACGGCGTCGAGCAATTGGTCCTTCGTCTTGAAATGGTAGTGCACCATGGCGGACGTGACGCCGGCCGCCGCGGCGATTTCCGCCACGGTGGTGCCCGCCACGCCCTGCTCCGCGAACAGCTGGACGGCCGCATCCAGCAGCCGGGCCCGCACGGCGGAGCTCTCTTGGCCAGGTTTGGTTTTCATGGGCGCCAATCTAACTAACTAGTTAGTTAATTGCAAGCCCCAAGCGGCGCCGGTTGCCGCTTCAGCCTGCGCTTGTTGGCGATGCGACATTTCGGGCCGCACCCGGCGCCGCGCGCGGGATTTTTACGTGGAGTGGAAAAACTTTGGCCGATTTTTCCACGGCATGGAAAACCGCGGGCGGCGCCGGCCCGCATGGGAGCCGCCGGGCGCCCGGCCACCGTTCAGATCCCCGCTCCCCCGCCGAAGAGCTCGCACAGGGCCTGCAGCGCGGATTCTTCGTCCGGGCCGTCGGCGACGATCTCCACGGCCGTGCCTTTGGCGGCGCCCAGGCGCAGCAGTTCGAAGACGGAGCAGGCGCTGGCGAAGGGACAGCCCTCGCACCGCAGCTGCACCTTCGCCTGGTGCCGCTGCGCCTGCTTCACGATCTGGGCCGCCACCCGCAGGTGGAGACCGCCTTCGCACTGCACGGTCAGTTGGCGCGTCTGCATGTTCTCGACGGCGCCCGGCTTGGCGCCGTCCCTTCTACGAGGTTGCTTTCTTCAAGGCCTGGTCGAGGTCGGCCAGAATGTCCTCCACGTCTTCGAGCCCGACGGACAGCCGGACGTAGTCGTCCGTGACGCCCGTCGCGGCCTGTTCTTCCGGCGACAGCTGCTGGTGCGTGGTCGAGGCCGGATGGATCACCAGCGACTTGGCGTCGCCGATGTTCGCCACGTGCGACAGCAGCTTGACCGCGTCGATGAACTTCTTGCCGGCGGTCTTCCCGCCCTGAATGCCAAAGCCGACCAGGCCGCCGTAGCCTCTTTTGAGGTACTTGCGCGCATTGGCATGGCTCGGATCGTTCTCCAGCCCGGGATAGGTCACCCAACTCACGAGCGGATGCTTTTGCAGCCACCGGGCGACGGCCAAGGCGTTTTCGGAATGCCGCTGTTGGCGCAACGGCAGGGTTTCGAGCCCAAGGAGGAATTCGTGTGCGTTGAACGGACTCAGCGCCGCGCCCAGATCGCGCAGCAAGGTCAGGCGGATCTTGAAGATGAAGGCCACGTTGCCCAAGCCCGGCACGTTGCCGAGCGCGTCCCAGTATTTCAGCCCGTGGTAGCTCGGATCCGGTTCCGTGAACTCCGGAAACTTGCCGTTGTCCCAGCGGAACTTGCCCGAATCCACGATGACGCCGCCGAGGGACGTGCCGTGCCCGCCGATGTATTTCGTGGCCGACGACGCGATGATGTCCGCGCCGAACTCGAACGGACGCACGAGACCGATGCCCACCGTGTTGTCTACGACCAGCGGGATGCCGTTCTCGTGGGCCAGTTTCGCAATGGCCGCGAAGTCCGGCACGTCGAGCTTGGGATTGCCGATCGTTTCTACGTAGATCGCGCGTGTTTTGGCCGTGATCGCCTGGCGGAAAGCGGCGGGATTGCGCGAGTCCACGAACCGCACCGTCCGCCCCAATCTCGCGAAGGTGTGGTGCAGGAGCTGGTAGGTGCCGCCGTAGAGATTGTTCGCCGCCACGATTTCATCGCCCAGCCGCGTGATGGCCAGCAACGCATAGCTGATGGCCGCCTGCCCGGAAGCCACCCCTAGCGCACCCGTGCCGCCTTCGATCGCGGCAACGCGCTGCTCGAACGCGTCCGTCGTGGGATTCATCAGCCGCGTGTAGATGTTGCCGAATTCCTTGAGGGCGAAAAGGTTCGCCGCATGCTCGGAACTCTTGAAGACATAGGACGTGGTCTGGTAGATTGGCACGGTCCGCGAGCCGGTAACCGGGTCCGGTTTTTGGCCGGCATGCAGGGAAATGGTGTGAAGTCCTTGGCTCATGTTTGCTCCTTTAAATGAGTTGCTTATCATCTCTATTGTCTATAAATATACTTGAATATCCATCAGTCTTGATATAATGTCAATCAGGTTTCAAAAATATTGCTTCAATAACCAAGAGGTCGTCCATGAGCCGTATATATAAAGACAACTCGGAGTCGATTGGCAACACCCCATTGATTCGCCTCAACCGCGTGGTGTCCGGATTGAAGGCAACCGTGCTCGCCAAAATCGAAGGCCGCAATCCAGCCTATTCCGTCAAATGCCGCATCGGTGCCGCCATGATCTGGGACGCCGAAAAACGCGGCGTACTCAAGCCCGGCATAGAAATCGTGGAGCCGACCAGCGGCAATACCGGCATCGCCTTGGCGTTCGTATCCGCGGCGCGGGGCTACAAACTGACGCTGACCATGCCCGACACGATGAGCATCGAACGCCGCCGCGTACTGGCCGCACTGGGCGCCAACCTGATTCTCACTCCCGGAGCCGAAGGCATGAAAGGCGCGATCCAGCAAGCCGAAGCCCTGGCCGCTTCCGATCCAAAGCGGTATTTTCTGCCCCAGCAATTCAAGAATCCCGCCAATCCGGCCATCCACGAAAGCACCACCGGGCCGGAAATTTGGAACGACACCGACGGCGGCATCGATGCGCTGGTGGCCGGCGTCGGCACCGGCGGCACCATTACCGGCATCACGCGTTTCATCAAGAAAACCAAGGGCAAGCCCATCGTGTCGGTCGCCGTCGAGCCCAAGGAAAGCCCCGTCGTTTCCCAGAAACTCGCGGGTCTGGAACTCAAGCCCGGTCCGCACAAGATTCAAGGCATCGGAGCCGGGTTCATTCCCGACACGCTGGACTTGTCGCTGGTCGACCGCGTCGAGCAGGTGGACGCCGCCGAGGCCGTGGAGATGGCTCGGCGGCTTGCGAAGGAAGAAGGCCTGCTGGTGGGAATCTCCTGCGGTGCGGCCACGGCCGCCGCCGTGCGTTTGGCGAAATTGGACGAATTCGCCGGCAAGACCATCGTCGTCATTCTGCCCGACGCCGGCGAACGCTACCTTTCCACCGTCCTTTTCGAAGACCTCTGATCCCCTGTTCATCCCCGCCTATAACCCCGACAACGATTTGGTCCGAACGGCTCGGAAGCAGAGCCGCCCGAGGGGCGGGAGAGTGCTCGGCGCGGCGGCTTTGCCCCACGCGCCGACGGGACCGATCCGACCGCCGCCGCCGTTCCCTGCCGTACCTCCAAGCCCCTGTCCATCAACGGCGAATCGAATCCCGCCCGTTTCGCGCCGCCCGCCTGTGGCCTTGCCCGTTCCGAACCGCCGCCCGCCTCGCAAGCCCCGTCTGTCCGCGCGGAGGTGCGCCCGTTGAAGTTTCTTGGAAAAGCCGTCCCGCGCGTCGTGGTGGAATTCGCCGAACCGTGGAAATCCGTTGCAGAATTCGGGTCGCGTAAAGAATGGAGCCGGGTAGCGGTCGCTGTCCGAACTCACTTTGACCCCGAGTATGCCACGCGTACGCAGAAGTAAAAGCCCATAATCTTTCCCCCCTCGCGCGGCCTTCCCCCTTTGCGCCCGCCTTCCTCAAGCCCCCTTTGCGCCGCCGCTACGCTGCCCCCCTTTGCGCGGCTTCCCCCCGTACGCGCGGCGCTGCCGCGCCGCTACGCTGACCCTCGCTCCGCTTCGCGTCGCTCGGGGGATGGCCGCCCCCGCTTCGGCCACAGCCCAGCCGCTCGCGCGGCTGGGCGCGGCCTGCGCCGGGGGCTGGCCATTCCTCGCCCCGCCGTCATCCCGACACACTTCGTGGTCGGGATCCACGGCTGGGCTCCGGGTGGAACTCGCTCGCTGGCGCTCGCTCGCCTTGCGCCTCGGGCGTTGCCCTCGGCGTGAAGATCGGCGGGGTTCTTCGCGGCGTTCTGCCGCGCTCTCTTGGCCGCCTGCGGCGGCTCCGCCCTGCGGGCTTCGGGTGGGGGCGCGCGCTTGGATGCGGTACGCGGCAGCCCGCCGCGAGCCCAACCCCGCCTCCGATCCGCGCTCAGGCTACGCCTTCGCTTACGCGCGTCGTTCAAATCCGCCTGACGGCGGATTTCCAACGCCGCTTGTCCGTCCGCACCTTTCCAGGCCATTTTTCGGGCTCATTTCGTCGCTTTGGGGGCTATAAATGCCCCCCGCGACTGCATTTCACCCAAAAAATGGCCTAAAAAGGCGCTGCAAGACCGCCTGCAACTCGCCCCGAGTGTCCCGCTACGCGTGAAACTCGGGGCCACTTGCTTAACGGCGGCCTACCTGCCAGGCGCGGACTCTGGACCGCGCCCGGCACCGTCCCGACCGCGCGGAGCGCGTTCGGGACTGGGGTCAGGCCTTCGGCCTTCCGCGGCATGGTCTCTCAATCCTCTAGGAATAATTAACAGCCCCCTGAGTAGGACATCGCTGCGCGCGCAGCGCCCCCGTTTCGCCTGAGAGCGCGTAGAACCCCCGACCTCGCGGCCAGAAAACGGCCGCGCCCTACGCCGCACCCGAAGCGGCTGCGGCTGAGGGCGCTGACCGCCTGCGGCGGTCGCCGTTTTCCCGGCCACTCGGTCG
>JAKLIL010000153.1 GCA_022709625.1 Verrucomicrobiota bacterium | reverse complement strand
ATGGGAAAGCCCGTGGCCCGTGGTGCTGAGGGCAATGCCGTAGAGGATGACGCGCGCATAGGAACGGGCGTAGGGCAGAAGTTCGTCGCCGGCGCCCATGAGGCGCAGCAAGGGATCGAGATAGGCCAAGCCGACCAGCGATGCGGCCAGCGGGATGAAGAACAACAGCCCAAAGGCATTGCCCAGAATGCGTTCGGCCTCGGCGCGGCGCCCTTCGCCCATCCGGATGGAGAACAGCGTGTTGGCGCCGACGCCCACGAGGATCGAGAAGGAAACCATGGCCATCATCAACGGGAACCCGATGGTCACGCCCGCAATGCCTTGCGCCCCGACCCCGTAGCCGATGAACATGCGGTCCACGATGTTGTAAAGCGCGTTGACCAGCATCCCGACGATGGCCGGGATGGAAAACCGCAGCAGCAGGAGACCGATCCGCTCCGTGCCGAGGCTGTCGGTGGCATGCGCGGCGACGGGGGCGGGAATTTCGGGCGGGCAGTCCATGGCGGGAGTCGAATCGACGCCATCCTACGCCGGGGAAAGCGGATTGGGCGAGTCCGGATTTCGCCTTGAAACCCCGGCGGGCATGTCTGCGATGTAGAGCCGTTCTGGTCATGTTGAGCGCAGGCGCTTGTGCCGTTCAAACGGCACAACGCGCCGGAGTCGAAATGTCTCGGCCGATTCCCAACGGCCAGCCTTTGCGATCAGGCCGAGATCCCTCGACCCGCCTTCGCGCGAGGCTACGGCGGGCAGACCAAGCTCGGGATGACAGCTACCCTTGACCGGAACCTATACCAGCCAGAATAAAGCGATTTTTGGCTGTTTTCCGCGAAATGGGGCGATAAGATATATTCGAAATGAGCGATTTCCAGAAGACGCAGCGGTTGTGGGCTCCTTGGCGCATGGAGTTCATCCGGCAACCCAAGGAGCGGGGGTGTTTTCTTTGCCGGATCATCGCCGAGGGGTCGGAACGGGATGCGTCCAATTTCGTGGTTCGGCGGGGCCAACGCTGCCTGCTCTTCATGAACCGCTATCCCTACTCCCCCGGCCATCTTTTGGTTGCGCCATATCGGCACATGGGCGAACTGGAGGCGCTGGCGGTCGAAGAACGCAGCGAAATGATGGAATTGGCCTGTCTGGGCGCCTGCCTGTTGACGGGCACGTGCCATCCGCACGGCTTCAACATGGGCATCAACCAAGGCGCGGCCGCGGGGGCGGGACTCGAGGACCACGCCCACATGCACGTGGTTCCGCGATGGGAAGGCGACACGAATTTCATGCCGGTCGTGGGGGGCGTGCGGGTCATGCCGCAGGCGTTGGAGGAAATGCATGCCGCGCTGATGGCGGAATTGGGGCGGATGGGGGCGGGGGCCTAGGGCGGCCGGTTGCCGATGGCGGAACTCACCATTCATTTCGACAATGCCCGGGAGGCGCAGGACGTCACCGGGTCACGGGAGGAACATTTGCCGCCGATGGAAGAGGCGTTTGGGCTCAAGGCGGTATCGCGAGATTTATGGCTCAAACTCGAGGGGGGCGAGGAGCGCGTCGCGGCGGCGGAGGCTTTCGTGGCGGGTCTGCTCCGGGCCCGAAATGCCGGGATGATTTTGAACCGCCACATGGTAGATTACGCCCGGAAAGTCTACGCGGCGGGCCGCGGGGCGGATTTGGACCGGCTGGTCGGTTTGCGGATCGACGTTGCGCCGGGCCGGGCCCCCGTCTTTCCCCGCACGTTCGGCCAGGCGGAATTTCTGGAAACCATCCGGCGGAGCGAACTGACGTTCGGTCTGGGCCCGGCGGGCACTGGCAAGACCTGGCTGGCCATGGCCATGGCCGTGTCGGCCCTGCTGAAAAACGAGGTGTCCCGGATCATCCTGACCCGGCCGGCGGTGGAAGCCGGCGAGGCCCTCGGGTTTCTGCCCGGCGACCTGCAGCAGAAAATCCTGCCGTATTTGCGGCCCCTGTACGATGCCCTCAACGAAATGATGTCCGCCGAGGACGTGCCCGACTTGGTTGAGCGCGGCGTCATCGAGGTGGCCCCGCTGGCCTACATGCGCGGGCGAACCCTGAATCGCGCCTTCGTCATCCTCGACGAAGCGCAAAACACGACGCGCGAACAAATGCTGATGTTCCTGACGCGCCTGGGATTCGGCTCCAAGGCGGTGGTCAACGGGGATTTGACCCAGGTGGATTTGCCCGCCCACAAGATGCCCGGCCTGCTCGAAGCGGAATTCCTCCTGCGCAAGGTGGCCGGCGTCGGCGTGGTTCGGCTGACGGCGGCGGACGTGGTGCGCCACCCGCTGGTCCAGCGGATTATCGATGCCTACAAGGGGCGCGAAAAAGGCATCGGCAACGGAGGCGCGGCGTAATGGCGTTTGCTTCCGCCAAAAAGACCCAGGGTCCCCCCCGCGACCGGCGGGCGAAACTCGTTTCGCGCGGCCGCGGCTGGCGGATCGCCGGCAATCTGGGCTTGTTGCTGGCCCTTTGGCTGGTTGGCGTGGTGTTCATCCACTTGGGCGGTCCGCCCCGCCATTCCGGATTGGCGGAAGGGCAGCGCGCGCCGGCGACCGTTGTGGCCGCCATCGATTTCAATTGCGTGAACGTGGCGGCCACGGAACTGCTCCGCCGGCAGGCTGCCGAAGGCGTCGTTCCGGTCTTCTCGATTCAAATGGGCCCCCTGCAGGCCGCCTGGCGGTCGTTGGAGAAACTGACGGACCGCACCATCGCTCTCCGGGGCGAGGAATCCGCCGCCCCCCCCGGCTCCGTGGCGGAGGACGGGAATGCGGCCAAAGCCTTGGAGAAGGAATTGACGGTGGTGGCCGATTTGCTGGGATTGGCGTCTTCCGGCGAAGCCATTGCCAAGCTGTTCCCGCCCGGCAAGGAAATGGACGTGCTGACCGCGCTCAAGGACAGTCTGTCCGGCGTCTGGATGAACGGCATCTTGGCCGAAGAGGATCGGGAAACCCGGTTCCAGGGGTTGTCGCAAAGCACCTCCCTCGACGTCGTCCAACCGGCCGATGCGGGCGGACGGGCCTATCGTACCGTCAAGATCGACGAATTGCCGGCGGTCGCCGAGGCGCTGGAAACGTACCGCGAGGAAGCCGTGAACCGCCTGTCGGCGCTGGGCATCGAAGCCGCCGGCAAGACGGTCGAGGAATTGGCCCGGCCCGCCCTGCGGCCCAACTTGGACTACGAGGAGCGCGCCACGGAAGAGCGGCGCATGGCGGCGCAGCGCGGCGTCGAACCGGTAACCATGGTCGTCCGGGCCGGCACGACGCTGATGGAAGAGGGCGCCACGGTGGCCCCGCAGACGGTGGAGATGATCGAGGCCTACAATCGCCGCATGGTGGAAATGGAGGTGCCGCGCGAGCGGCGGATCCGGCAGTTGGGCGATGCCGTGCTGATGCTCATCGTGTTGGCGATTTGCGTGGGCTGGTTGGGCAGCACCCAGCCGCACGTCTATGCCCAGATCGGGCGCAAGCTGCTGCTGGCCTTGCTGGGCCTGCTCGCCATCGGCATGGTGAGCCTGTACCACTATATGTCGGCCGGACTGAGTTGGATTCCGCCTTGGCTGGTTCCCTTTGCGATCCCGATCGCCCTGCCGACCATGGTGGCGGCGCTGATGCTGGGACAGGCCGCCGCCTTGGCCGTCGGTCTGTGGAGCGGATTGTCGGCCGCGTTGGTGTTCGGCCGCAGCTATGAATTGCTATTGTTGGGGCTGGGCGGGTCGGCGCTGGCGGCATGGCTGTTGCGGAACGTGCGCAAGCGGGCCCAGGTCATGCGCGCGGGGCTGGTCGTCGGCCTTTTCGCCGGGATGCTGGCGCTGGCTTCGGCCGCCATGGTCCGCCAAGCGCCGGCCACCTTGCTTAGCCAGATGGGGACCGGGCTCGGCGGCGGTCTTTTCGCCGCCGTGGTGGCCTTGTTGCTGCTTCCGTTGCTGGAATGGCTTTTCCAGCACGCCACGGGAATATCGCTGCTGGAACTGACGGACATGAGCCACCCGTTGCTGCAACGGTTGGCCCTCGAGGCGCCCGGCACCTACCACCATAGCCTGATGGTTGGGGCGATCGGACAAGCCGCCGCCAATCGCATCGGCGCGGATGGCCTGCTGGTTCTGGTGGCCGCCTATTTCCACGACATCGGCAAGCTGGCCAAGCCGGAGTTTTTTTCCGAAAACCAGCGCGGCGGAGACAACCCCCACGACAGCCTCGCGCCGAGCATGAGCGCCCTCGTGATCCAATCCCACGTGAAGGAAGGCCTCACCCTGGCCAAGCGCTACAAATTGCCGCGGCCGGTGTGCGATGCCATTCGCTTGCACCATGGCACTTCCCTGACTTCCTACTTCTACCACATGGCCCGTCACGCCTTGCAGGAAGCCGGCCAGGCCGAAGACGCGGGCCTCGAACACAGCTTTCGCTACGACGGTCCCAAGCCCCGCACCCGCGAACAGGCCATCCTGATGTTGGCCGATACGGTCGAGGCGGCTTCCCGGTCCCTGGAAAAACCCGCGCCGAACCGGATCGCCGAAATGGTCGAGACGCTCATGCGCGAAAAACTGCTGGACGGACAACTCGACCATTGTCCGCTTACGCTCGTGGACCTGCATGAAATCCGGAACTCGTTCGTTTTTGCGCTGACGAACATCCTCCATGGAAGGAATCCCTATCCCCGTGAAAATCCTGTTGTCCAACCGCCAACGGGTCCTGAAAATCAATCCGGCGGCGTTCCGGAACCTGGTGCGGACGTTGGCGAATCGGGCGTTTCCCGCTGAAACGGCGGCGCCCTTCGGCGAGCTGGCGATCATCCTGACCGACGAGGCCGGCATGCCGGCCTATAAAGCGGGGTGTTTCGGCGTTCGGGCGGCGACCGACGTGGTGGCCCAATCCTATGCGGCGGTACCCGGCGCATCTGCGGCTACGGCCGAAATCGTGTTGAACGCCGAACGCGCCCGCGCCGAGGGCCGGTCGCGCCCGGGCGGCGCGGCGCGCGAACTGGCGTTGTATTTGGCGCATGGCCTCGACCATTTGGCGGGCGGCGCCGACCATGAGCCTGAGTTGCGTTGCGCCATGCGCCACCGCGAAACCCGCTGGCTGGATGCCTGTTCGGACTCTTGCCGGGGAATCCTGCGGCGATGATTTTGAAGGACGAGGCCATCGCCTTGCGGATCTATCCGTTTGGCAACACGTCGCAGATTGCCGTCTGGTTGTCTCGGAA
>JAKLIL010000152.1 GCA_022709625.1 Verrucomicrobiota bacterium | reverse complement strand
GCACGGGCGGCCTTGCGGCGCCGCTTCTCGCTGGGCTTCTCGAAATGCCGCTTGGCGCGGATGTCGCGCATAATGCCTTCGCGGTCGAGTTTCTTCTTCAGGCGGCGCAACGCCTTTTCGACGGATTCGCCTTTCCTGATCTTCACTTCTGTCATACGGGGGTCTTCACCTGCCTTATGTGCGGTTACCCCGCCTGGTGGCGGGGCCGGCGGCACGGGGGGGGCCGGCCGGAAAAACGCGCAAAAACTAGGGAAATCGGAGGGGGGCTGTCAACAACCAATAATTCCGGTTGCCGATAGCCCACTGAAAGGACTTACGGGGTGCGCGGCGATTGCCGAGGCCGATCCAGCAGCCAGACGCGCGCCGAAAGTCGACACCGGCGGATCCACGGAAACCGTCACATCGGCGGCGGCGCGTTTTTGGGCATCGGGGGAGTGTCCTTGGGGAACACCGCCACCTCGATCCGTTTTCGGCCCCAATTGCGGGCCTCCTTATGGGTATTGAAATAGAGATCGAGGCGGTGGCGACCCTTGATATCGCCTCCGCGGTCTTCAACCACGCCGTAGCCGTAGCCGGGAATATAGAGCACCGTGCCCATGGGATAGTAGCGGGTGTCGGCGGCGATCGTACCAGGCTTGGCGCGCTTGCCGCTGGCCGTGATCCCCACGGCCTTGGGCTTGCCGCGATCCCGCCCGGCAGCGACGACCGGTCGCCCGTGTTTGTCGAGTTTCCAACTGCAGCAATAGCCACATGGACAATAGGCCGTCGTTTCCATGCGGACCATTTTGCCGTAGATCAGATCTTCATCGGCCTCTTGGTCGAGAAACAAGACCGTGCACCCGCCCAGAACAAGCACCGCGAGAAGCGCCACAGAGAGGATGGCCATCTTGCCTTGCATGCCAGCGACTAGGATGGCCTAGATCGGCGGCGATGACAAATAGATTTGTGCCATCGGGGCAATTTGGCAAAATGGTTCCATGGCCGCCGATTGCGACATTCCCGTGGAACATTGGGAACTGCCCGGAGAACCGTTCCGGCTGGCCGCCATCGCCGTGGCCGCTGCGGATTGGGAATTGCGCCTGTCTTCCTCCGCCCGCGAAAAAATTCGGAGGTTTATGGATCCGGCGGCCCGCCATCGGGCCGGCGCCTCGGAGTGGTTCAAAACCTGTTGGCTGCCGCGCCAACTCGGATCGGACCGAGTCGAATTCCAAACGGGCAACAACGGGAAACCCCTGCTGACCGGCAGCGCGGCAGAATGGGGCTTCAACCTGTCGCATGCCGGGGAATATGCCGTGGCCGTACTGGCCCGCGGAGTTTCCATTGGCGTCGATTTGGAATCGATGTCTCGGCCGGCCGACGTCGAACGGCTCGGAGAACGCGTGTTTTCGGGGAGCGAGCAGGCTTTGGTCCGCGCCGGAGGGCGCGAGGCTTTTTTCACGCTGTGGAGCCAGAAGGAAGCCTTGTTGAAGGCCCTCGGCTGCGGCTGGGCCGATGGCGGCATCGTCCGCCGCACGCGGCTCGAACGGATTCCCTATCAGGTCGAACCCGCCACCGGGATTCAACTCTGGTCACGGAACGTCGTTGGCGGGGCCTACGCCTTGGCGATCGCCATAATGGCTTCTTAGTGAACGAGGAGACTCAGGGCGTATACGCTCATTGGCCGCCGCGAACCGGCCAGACTTGATGGGCTTGCGACTTGCTATCCGCGCCATGGCCGCCGGCAAAGAAATCCACGCTCCACGCCATCTCGGCGTATTCCTGCTGCGTGCAGCTTGACCAGACGTTGACCGGATATCCCGTGAATGGATTTCCAGATGTCCATTGCCCAGTACCCACGGTGTTTGGCAGGGCGGGATCCATATAGGCCCAATCCACCAGACTTTCCAGTTCCTTCATGTTGGGCAACCGCCAGTCGCCCTCGACCGAGCCATCGCTGAGGCCTTTCTCGCCGCTGTTGAGCGTTGCGCAGTCATTCAAGGCTTGTGTCCAGGCCCGATCTCCGAACGCCTCGCAATTCTTGAGCCAGATCAGCCCGGTCAAATTATCCGTGATGGTGCCGTTCGTGTTGTCGCTGAATCGTGGATTCGGCCACACGACGCCTTTCTGCAAGGCTCCGTCCGATCCAGCCGGAGCCGGATTCACCGGCAATGTTGGCGTCTGCCCCGACCTCGGAACCGGCGCGGGGAAAGTTGCCCCACCCGACAGAGTACCGGTTACTCCGAAAAGGGTGATCCCGGACTTGATGTTTACGGCGACCAAATCCGGATCAATCGCCGCCAGGTTCGCCGCCTCGTAATACCCGGCTTCAACGCTGGTACTGGTAGCTGACAAAATGCGTGTGTGCGCGGGCATTGTTGAGCCGGCAATGCGGAAAAACACCGGCACCGGCACCGACAAGTTGGGCTCGGAAGATCGCAGGTCCTGGCATCCGCGGAAGGACCCATTCCAGTCAATTGGACCTAGCAGGTCGGGACGCCATTCGACCGTGTAGTAAAGATTGGAGTCCACGTTGGTCCAGGTAATGTAGCCTCCGCTGGCGGCCGTGATTTCCAGATTCGTATCCGCCTTGGATGCGCAGGCCATGACGACCACCCCAATGCAGAGCACGATGCATTTGCTTGTTGCGTTCATTTTTGGATTCCTTTCCATCCGATGTCCCTCACTCGGTTCAACATCATCAAGGTTCGGACCCCTGAATGGCCCGATAATAGACTTGCCCCAGGGGATTTGTCCCAATGAGATTCAGCGCGCCGTTGCCGGCGTTGGTGGTGAACCAGTCGGACCAGGCATTCGAGAGCAGGAGATCGGTAGCCCATTGGAATAGGTAGTCCTGTCCGGGAACGCCGGTAAGTTCCAGCCGGGTGGCTTGGTTCGAGATCATCAGCCACGAAGGCTCAATGCTGTTCGGGATGAACGCGCCAAAGACGTCCGTGCTGTCATCGAATCCCGGGCCCATGGTGGCCACGGACAGGAACCGCCGGCCGGTGCTGACCACCGAGCCATAGAGCGGGGGATAATTTCCTTGGCCCGGCTCGAACACGTTGAATTCCTGGCCCATGGCTTGTCCGGCCGTTGTAAGATACAAGAACCGGATATTGCCGTTGCCGTCCGACCAGCCAACCAGATGGTTGGCGCCATCAAAAGCCGCCATCGGAAAGACTTGGTTCGCGGTTCCGGTGACGATCGGGAATTCGGGACCCGGGAAAACGCCGGCCGGGGACAGGAACCGGCCGTACAGATGGTTGGTCGGGTTGCTGGTCAGGTTGCGGCTCCAAACCACGAGGTAATTCGTGCCGTTGAATACGGCATCGAATGGATTCATGTCGAGGGAGTTGGTCTGGCTGATGGTCGGGATGTCGGCCATATCGCCCAAGCGCGTCAGGAATCGTCCAGCCACTTCCCATGGTTCGGGCGAAGGGGCGGTCCGGTTCCACCAGGCTGCGAGGATATTGGTGCGGCTTGCCGCCACGACGGGCGTGGTCTGTTCTCCGGTATTCGTGCAGATGCCGATTTCGACGCCCTGCGGGCCGGATACGGGGTCCACCCATCGGCCGTAGATATCCGACGCAGCCTCTTCGTCGCTCGCGTATTGCCACGCCACCCAATACCACGTGCCATCGAAGACAAGTGGCCGAGTAGAATTGAGATCCTTGATCCCCGCAGAAGTGCTGATGGGGAAGGGGGGGCCGATCAAATCGCCGAAAAGGCTGACGAACTGGCCGTAAATCTGGTCGTTCGGGTAACCGTTGCCCTCGTCCGGCCACACCACCAAGCAATTCGTGCCATCGAAGCCGATGTTTGGAGTTCCGCCCGACCGTCCCAGCGAGATCGGCTGCCCAATCAGGTCGCCATGGGGAGAGACTCTTTGCACCACGATCAGGCCGGAATAGCCCTCTCCACCCCGGATGGCAATAAGGAAATTCGTGCCATTACCCGCCGCGCCGTGGGCCTGCACGTTGGGATCACCGGCCAGGATCGGGAACACTACGTATCCTGTGCGTTCCGGGGGGCCGGCGTTCTGGATGATCGTGAGCGTTTCGGTGGCGATGGAGACATATCCGGTCCGCGTACCACCCATGTTGGCGTCCACCAGATAGCTGGCCGAACCGTTGCCGAACCCGCTGCCGGAGGCATGCAGCCAGGCGCTATCGCTGCTAGCAGTCCACTGGCACCCCGTGCCGGCGGCGATAATCACGGCGCCATGGCCTCCCGCAGCCGTAGAAAGGCGGGTGCTCGGATTGAGCGAATAGCTTCCTGCGCCGGCATCCTGAACGAGCGTAAATGACTGATCCGCCACCCATATCGTTCCCGTCCGGCTGATGCAGTTGCTCTCGTTGGCGGCTACGGAATAATTCACGTCAGAGCTGCCTTCTCCCTTGTTGCCTGATGTGATGGTTACCCACTGCGCCAAGGTGTAAACATCCCATTCGCAGCCCGCTCCTGCGGCTACATGCAGACTTCCACTCCCGCCGCTTGCCGTACAGGTTGCCGTCGGGGGCGTGAGGGCAACCTCTCCAGAACCGGGATCCTGGTTAACGGTGAGAGACCAGCCGGCGATCGTGGCGTTGCCTGTGCGCGGAGCGCACTCGGGATTTTCATCCACTGCATACGACACGGTACCCGGACCGATGCCCCCGGCCCCGATGCCAATCCAAGGTGCCTGGCTGCTGGTTTCCCACGCGCAGCCCGGTTCAGTGCTCACCGTCACGATTCCGTTGCACCCGTTGCCGCCGCAGGTCACCTCGTCGCTGGAGATCGCGAAGCTGCCCGGTCCCGGAGCTTGCACAAGGGAAAAGACATGCCCCGCGATCACGGCCGTTCCGGTTCGAGACAGGCAAGCGGAGTTGGAGCCAACCGTGTATTGAACCGCCCCAGGTCCCGATCCTCCGGGACCCAGCAACAGCCAGTCCGCTTGACTATTGGCATTCCAGGGACAACCGGGATCTGCCGTGACCGTGATCTCCCCGCTGCACCCCGCGCTGTCGCAAGTGGCGGGAGACGGTGCAATGATGTATCCGCCGCCGCAGGGCAGAACCGTAATGTAATTGGTTCTGCACAGCATATCCTGAGCGCTTTGGCTGAACACGGTTAAACAAACGGAATACTGGCCTGGAACGGCATATGAATTTGAAACCGCCGTGTTCGTCGTAAAAAGGGTGTGTCCGTCGCCATAATCCCACAACCGGTTATCGATGGGACCGGTCGAGGTGTCGTTGAACTGAACCACAACCCCCGCGTTTCCATTGGTTGGTGTGGCCGTGAAATTCGCATGGAAAGG
>JAKLIL010000151.1 GCA_022709625.1 Verrucomicrobiota bacterium | reverse complement strand
AACGCATCCGCGTCGAACCGCGGCGCACGGACACCTCGATCCAGCAAATCGGACTGGCGTGGATTCCCTGCGCGCCCGATTCGTTCGGCGCCTTGCGGCCCCTGCTGCAGACTTGATCCGTGGATTTGTTCTACGGCCGGGTCGCGCGGAGGTGGTAGAAGGCGGCGGGGCTGGAGGGGGCGACGTTGAAACGAAGCGTGCCGCTTTGCAGGCGGTTGGTTTGCGCCGCCAGGCTCCAAACGATGTCGTTGCCGGTGAAAACGCCTTGATACAGGCGCCAGACCGAGCCGGTGGAAAGAAGCCCGCAACCGACCTGCAAACCGGGATTCGAGCCGAAAAAGGCGGCGCGGAAGACGGATGTGGGGTTGTTTGGGTCGGTGCCGGCAATGATTTCCTGGGTAGCGGTGGCTCCGTCGCCGTCGGCGTCGGTGCCCCAGATGGCCTCGGCCCACTCGGGGCGGTCGATAAAGGGGTTCCGGTTGCGCTGATAGGTCGCGTAAATGGTCTCGTTGCGGTTGCTTTCCAAGGCATCGGGGGGATCCAGGGCGTGCCAGAGAAGCAGGGTGGCCAGCTTGCCCATCGTATTGGTAAAGGCCGGATTGTCGGCAAACGATAGCGCGGAGGTATCGGGTTCGCCGCCGTCGTAGCGCGTAGCCATGTAGAAAACGCCGCGGGCGACGTTGCCCTTGGAGGCGGGCGGGGGCTCCCAGGAATCGCCGTCGCGGCTGGTTTCGGGCGCGGAATTCGTGACGGGGGCGAGGTAGCCGGAATCGGACGGGTCGCTTTCGTCGAAGTACAGGTTGCCGCGCAGGGCGTTGACGCGCTTGTTCTCGGCGTAGAGGTTGTGGACGTCGTTTTGGTCGGGGCCGGCGCTGCCGAGGCCGCGGGATTCCGGCCAGCAATGCTCCTTGTTCCAGCCGTTGTCGTCGTTGTAGGCGGATTTCGGAACGGACGAGGTGGGGTTGTAGAGCAGAAGGACGTTGTTGACGTTGGCCGGGTCCGTGTTCAGGACCTTCATGGCTTCGTTTTCCTGGTCGTCGGTGAGCTGGACGGAGCCGGTGGAAATGATTTCGTGGAGCTTGGCCTTGAGCGCGGCGCCCGCCAGTCCTTCGGCGTAGTGATAATATGGATAGATGGGGGTGACCTCGATGGAGAAGGCGCGCGAGTTGGTGCCGTCCTTGTCGCCGGCGTAGAAGACGACGGCATGCATGCCCGTCTGCGCGGCGGCGGGCGTCCAGGAAAAGGAGGAAATGAGCGGGGCCGTGCCCGTGGCGGCGTTGAAGGCGGCGCCGGGGGGGATGCCGGCGGCCCAGAGCCGGACCGTGTCCACGTTGGGTTCGGTGGCGGCGACCGCGAGTTGGATCGCGTTGCCGTAGGCGGTCACGACGCCGTTGGTGTCGGGCGTAAAGAGGAGGGTCGGCGGCGCGGGCGCGGCCCCGCCGTAGGAAGTCCAGGCGACGTTGTCGATCGCGACTTGGCCGGCTTGCGCGTCGTGCTGCTGGAACTTGAGGGTGAAGTTGCCGCCCACGTTGATGGCAACCGGTCCGAAGTGGTTGGTCACGTTCTGGACGCCGCCGGTGACGGTCTGGCGCACCGTGTCGTTGACCAGGACGTCCAGGTTCACGGCCCCGGTGAACAACTGCATCCAGTCGAACTCCAAGGTGCCGCAGCCGTTCGAGATCGTGCCCGAAGCTACGCTCGCGGGCGGAGTTGTCCCTTTGTGTAGCCCCGGCGTGGGGGCGTTGATAACCTTGTTGCCCCGGCATTGGACGTAGGTCCAGGTCGAGCCGTCCTGGCCCAGAAAGGAGCCGTTGACATAGGTCGAACCCGTGACGGGATAGTTGTTGAAGTTTTCGAAACCGACGCCGAATGCCGCTGGCAGGCCGGAGAGCAGGGCCAGCACGGACGGAATCCATGTCCGGCTTGGACAGGCGCGGAACATGGATGCATTCTACCACCGGGGTTCGGGAAGACAACCCGAACCCCGGACGCGGGAAAAGCGGAACGACCCACTTCAACGCGTTGCAAATCCCCTCCATGAAAACAACCGGCAGCGGGGGCTGCCGGTTGTTTCATGGGCGTCGGAAGACGCCGATGGGATCCGCGGTTATTCCACCACGGCGATAGTCTTAACGGTGAACAGGCGGTTGACATCCACGCCGATGACTTCAACGATCTTGCCGGCCTTGTCGGCCAAGGTCTTGCCTTCGCCGTTCACGATGTCCACCTTGTATCCGTGGCCTTCGAGCGGATTGATGTAGATGGCCTGCAACGCGCCATCGGGTCCGGCGACGACGCTGACCTTGCCCTTGATGGTCAATTCCTCGGCCACGGGCGCGGCCGCTGTCGCAATGGCCGCGGCCGTTGCTTCCACGGCGGGCGCTACAGCCGTCTGGGCCGCTGCGGCCGCCGCTTCCAAAGGCGCAGCCACCGCTTGCGCCGCAGGCGCCGCCGCCGCTCCGCCACATCCGGCGGGAGCTTGGGCGAAGACCATGGCTGCCGCAAGACCGAATACCAACAACGCAACCATTCCAATGCTCTTTTTCATGCAACTCTTCTTTCTGCCTTAATAATGGCAAGAATACGGTGCTCCTGCCGCCCGGGAAGCTCAATCCAAAAACAGGCGGAGCGCTAAAACGCATGACGCGGGAATTGGGATTCGCCTGGAACCGGCTGGCCACCGCGCCGCCCGGCCGGGGTAAAACGCTTCCGCGGCGCGGGCGCAAAACCCGATTCCGGTGTTGGCAACGGCGCCGCAAGGCTGATAAATTGCCGGTTCGATTCACAAGAAAATCAGGTCGAACCACAAGGACGAACCATGACGATTAGCGCCAGCCGGATGCTCAACCACAACTCGATCCTCACGGACGCTCAGTTGCGGGCCGAAGTCGAAAAATGCGAATTTTGCGCCGAGAAGCCTTGCAAGGAGGCTTGCCCCTGCGACTGCTCGCCGGCCGATTTCATCATGGCCGTGAAACTGGGCACTCCCGCCGACTTCAAGCGGGCCGCGGCGGAAATCATGTCGAAGAATCCGCTGGGCGGCATCTTCGGCATGGTGTGTCCCGATACCCTGTGCATGGGCGCCTGCGTCCACCAGAAAATGGATTGCGCGGTGAACATTCCCGCGGTGCAGGCAACGATCATTGCCAAGGCGCGCGCGCTGGGGGCTTTTCCGGAATTCGCGCCGGCGCAACCGAACGGCTGCAAGGTGGCCGTGATCGGCGCGGGCCCGGCGGGCCTCGGCGCGGCCGTCACGCTCGCCCAAAAGGGCTACAAGGTGGATATTTTTGAGCAGAACGAAAAGTCCGGCGGCATGTGCCGGCTGATTCCCGAGCACCGGCTCTACAAGGAAATGCTCGAAAAGGACGTCCAATTCTGTCTCGGAATGGGCAAGGGCCTGATCAAGGTGAAGACCGGCCAGAAACTGGCCGATCCAAAGGCCTTGCTGAAGAAGGGCTATGCGGCGGTCGTCGTGGCGGCGGGCCTGTGGGAAGCCATCATCCTGAACGTCCCGCACAAGGAAAAGGCCATCGGCGGGATCGAATTCCTGAAGAAGCCCAAGAGCTACCGGTTGAAGGGCAAGAAAGTGGCCGTGGTCGGCGGCGGCGCCACCGCGCTGGATTGCGCCGTGGCGGCCAAGAAAGCCGGCGCCAAGTCGGTGGAAATGATCGCGCTGGAAAACGTCGGCGAAATGCCGCTGACGGCCCGCGAGAAACAGGACCTCGTCGAGCATGGCATCGACGTCAACGGGCGCATGCGCGTCGCCGAAATCCTCGTCAAGGCCGGCAAGGTGGCCGGCGTGAAAACCCTCAAGGTGGCCCTCCCGGCCGGAAAGAAGTTTAGCGTTGGCGCGTTGAAAGACATCAAGGGCACGGAACAGGCCCGCCCGGACATCGAAGCGGTGATCATGGCGATCGGCGCGCGCGGGACGATCCCGGTGCAGGCCGGCAAAGGCGTGTTCTACGCCGGCGACATCGCCAACGGCCCGACCTTCGTCGTGACCGGCTCGGCGGCGGGCAAGAACTGTGCGATCGCGGTGGATGCTTTCCTGTGCGGACAGAAGGCGCCCGTCTTCCCGGATCCGAAGAAAAGCCGCGTGACCGTCGAAGGCTACGACATGGTGCCGGTTTCCCTGGAGACCGATTTCTTCGGCCGGAAACTGCGCAATCCGTTCCTGCTGTCGGCGTCGCCGGCGTCGGACGGTTACGAGCAGATGAAACAGGCCTACGAGGCGGGCTGGGCGGGCGGCATCATGAAGACCGCCTTCGACAACCTGCCGATCCACATCCCCGCGGCCTACATGACCTGCTTCAACGGCACCACCTGGGGCAACTGCGACAACGTGTCCGACCATCCGATCGACCGCGTGTGCGCCGAAGTGCGGCGGCTGATCAAGGAATACCCCGACCGCCTGACCGGCGCATCCACCGGCGGCAACGTGTCGGGTAACGACGAAAGCGACCGCGCGAGCTGGCAGAGCAACACGCGCAAGCTGGAAGCGGCGGGCGCGATGGTCATCGAATACAGCCTGTCGTGCCCGCAGGGCGGCGAAGGGGCCGAGGGCGACATCGTCTCGCAGAACGCGGCGCTGTCGGCCAAAATCATCGGCTGGGTGCTGGAAGTTGGCAATCCCGAAATTCCCAAGCTGTTCAAGCTGACGAGCGCGGTGACGGACATCAAGAGCATCCTCCGCGCCATCAAGCCGGTGTTCGAGAAATACCCGCGGTCCAAGGCAGGCGTGACGCTGGCCAACACCTTCCCGTCGCTGGCGTTCAAGCCGGGGACGAAGACGTGGGACGACGGCGTGGTGGTCGGCATCAGCGGCGAGGGCATTACGCCGGTGAGCTATCTCTGCCTCTCCAGCGCCGGTAGCATGGGCGTGGCGATTTCCGGCAATGCCGGACCGGTGAACTACCGGGCCGCCGCCGACTTCCTTGCGCTGGGCACCAACACCGTTCAGTTCTGCACCGTGGTCGAAAAGCACGGCTACCAGATCATCGACGAGCTCTGTTCCGGCCTCAGCCACCTGATGCAGGCGCGCAAGATCCAGTCGGTCGCGCAACTCGTCGGCATCGCCCAGCCCAACCCGATCCGCGGCTTCATGGATCTGGACGGCACAAAACAGGTGTCGGACTGCGACGAGGATCTGTGCGTCCAGTGCGGCAACTGCACGCGCTGCCCGTACTTGGCCATTTCCCTCGACGCCAAGGGCTATCCGGAGACGGATGCGTCCAAGTGCATCGGCTGCAGCCTGTGCGTGTTGCAGTGCCCAGCGATGGCC
>JAKLIL010000150.1 GCA_022709625.1 Verrucomicrobiota bacterium | reverse complement strand
GCACGCTGGTGATCTCGGAGCCCTTCGTCGTGCCGTCGGCCGTCTGGTACAGCTTGCCGGCCGCCGGCAGGGTCGAAATGATATAGGAAAGGGTGTCGCCGTCGGTATCCGTTCCGGCGAGGGTAATGGTCTCGTCCATGTCCTCATCGGCCGCGACGATCTGCGGCGTGGCGGCCGGCGTGGCGTTGCCTACGGTGTGGTCCACGGCGGAAGACGGATACGGGGCTGTGCTGGTTATGGACGTGGCATCGCTGGTCACGTCGCCGTTGGCGTTGATCTTCAGGTTCATCGTGCCGCCCTTGACGGCGGTGCCCAGGACGTCGGCCGTGACCAAGTACTTCCGGGGCGTGCCGACCGCCACGCTCTGACCCGAAATGCTGCTAAATACCACGGTGCTGCCGTCGGCCTGCGTGGTGGAGAGTTGCGTTTCGCCCGAAGCGGAGCCGTCGCCGTTGGAATCGTAGTAAAGCTTGTAGTTGTAGAAATCGCCCGAGGCCGCGCTGCCGCCGAGGGTGCGGGTCAGCGTCACGCCCGTAAAGCCGACGGGCCCGGTGGTGGCAGTCAGTTGCAACCCGAACACCAGCTTGCCCGTGTCGCTGCGATAGACCGTGCTGGCCGAGGGGTTGCCCGTGTTGTCGATCGCCAGCGTGCCGGCGGAAGATGCGTTGGGGGTGATGACTACCTCGTCGATAGAAATTGTGCCTGCGGTCCGGTAGAACTGCACTTTGTTCACGCTGGCATTGTCAACCGTGATTTGTTTTTGCACGTAAGTGGTTCCCAGTCCGGTGAACGGCGAACCGGCAGCCGCCGTCCACGTGGCCCCGCCATCCGTGGAGAGATTGACTTGCAGTCCACCGGTCGTGGTGCTCGAAACGACCCAGAACGAAATCGTGCCGACGCCGCCGGACAACGTGGGTGTGCGCGCTTGCGCCCCGGTCGAACTGCGGATCTGGCAGGAATACAAACCCGCGTATTTGGTGGTTCCGCGGATTACGTTCGTAAAATTCCAAGAGCCTGAACCAAGTGTGTAATCGCCGGAACTGTATGCCGTGGGCATACCGGTCTCGAAGCCTTCGGAGAGATCGGCCGCCGCCTGTTGGGGAAGCACCCCCAGCAGCGCCGCCAAGCCAAGACCCGCGATCCATGTCCATGCTGTCGCTGAGCGTTTTGTTTTCATTTTGATTCCCTCTTGTTTTTCTTTTTAAATCGCGCGTGCCCACACCGCCCCTCTCGTGGCGTTGGCGGGCAAATCTGTTCCTCTTCCAAACCCAACTTCCAGCACAGTGAAACGAATACACCGAAAACCGCCCGCTGGACAGTTTATTTTGCGCCCGAAATCGATGCGTTTTACCAACAAGAATATTCATGTTTTTAGCGACGCCGCGCGCCGGGCATATTCGCCATGGAAACCCGACGCCCCCGTCGGGGCCCCGACCTCCGAACCCAGCAGGAAAACAGGAAATGCAAGAACACAGGAAAACAATTCACCACCTGTCAATCCTATCAAAGAAAAGCGGATGTCCGATCTTCTCCCGATCCATCTCTCGCCAAGCACGCCAGAGCGCCAAGAGCCTTCTGCATTGCTTTCAGTTCTTTGCGAACTTGGCGTCCTTTGCGAGAGAAACTCGATCCCCCGTCTCACGCCAAGTCGCCAAGACGCCCAGAATGTCTCTGTGAATCACGGTGTTCTGGGGTTCAAGTAAACCCCGGCCACGGATGCCATGGATTGCACCGATCGAGATCGTTTCCCTGCCCATTCAATCCGTGCGATCCATGGTTGCTTTGCGTTTTTCCTGTGGTTCCTGTTTTCCTGCCGGGACCGGGGGCTGGGATTCAGGGGCGTCGGTCGAACGGATTGTCTCCAAGAATTCGGGCAAATCCTGCATGCCGGCCAAATCGGGATCCGTTGCGGCGGTTCTCTCCAGCGCAGAATCGTAGCGAAAAGCCTGCCGCAGCGCCTCGGCCGCGGCGTTGGTTTCGCCGCGGCCGGCCAACAGACAGGCATGGTTGTAAAGGGCAACGGCCACCTTGCGAACATGGACGTTTTGAACGGCGCCAATCTGGGGCGGCCATCGGGACCGCGGGAGTTTTTCGGCCAGTTCCAGCCAGACGTCGACGATGGCTGGGTAGTATGCAAGCAGCAATCCGTATTCGCGCATCGCCCGTGATTTGTCCTTCAATACGAACTGGCTGTTCTGCGCCAATTCGTATTGATAGCGCAGCAAGTCGGGGCTCAGGCAAATGGCCCGCTGCAAGGGGGAAAGGCGCGCGTAGCGAGGCGAATCTTCATCGAGCCTCCGGTCTAGGCTGGCCAAGGAGACGTCGATCTGCCGCATGTTTCGCAGGGATTCCACGGCGGCGGCCTCGTCGCCCAGCGCCAAATGGGAAATGGCGATCCAGCCCAGGTACTCGGTCGACTGGGGCTCGAATGACAAGACGCGGGCATAGGCCTCGATGGCTTTTGCGGGATTCCCCATCAAGGAATAGGTCCGGCCCACCATGAGAGCCACGTACGCCGGACTGACGCTCCGGGCTTCCGCCTTGGCCAGCCAATCGAGGCAGGCCCCGTACTCGCCGGCCCGTTGGTGCTGGAAGGCCTTGACCAGCATCGTTTGCCCTTCCCGCGAGGAGATCGCCAGGGCCCGATCGGCATAACGGCCTGCGGTCTCGATGTCCACCGGCGCCAGGGCTTGCGCCAAGCCGCCCAGGATGTACGCGGAATCCGGATATTGCGCCAGCGCGTTACGCCAGAGCGTCTCGTCGTCGCGCCAAACCTTGCTCCGTTCCCACGTGGCAACGGCCCACAGCCCGCACAGCATGGTCGCCCCCGCCAAGGCTCCGGCGCGTACCGCCCCGCCTTTGCGGGAAAGACTCCGCAGGCCAGCGGCCAGCAGCAGGCAAAACCCGATGCCCGGCAGATAGAAAAAGCGGTCGGCCGCGAGAAACCGCATGCCGACCGGCACGAGCCGCGAACTTGGCGCCAGCGCAATCAGGAAAAACAAGCCGCTGAAAACGACAATGCGATGGCGGCCATGGAAGGCCCAATAAGCCAACGTCCCGACGCCCGCGAGCAAGGCGGCCAGCGCCGCGTAGTAGTCCGGCCCGAATGCTTGCCACGTTTCCGGCACCGGATAGAACGCGCTGAGCTTAAAAGGCCAGATGAACTTTTCGGCGTAAAGCGCGACACCCCGGGCCGCCACCAACAGGTTGGCGCCAAACGCCCGCACCTCATCGGGCCGCGCGATGCTGGTGGTGAAATGGGTGTAGAAAGTGACGAACGCGCCAAGGGCCGAGAGCGCCGCAAACGGCACCAACGGCCCGAGGGTTTTCCGGCCCCAGCCCCGCCCCTGGTAAAGAGCGCAAATCAACAATACGGCGGGCAAGGTCACCGCAAGGGGCTTTGCCAAGAAAGCGCAAATTCCCGCCAAAATCGCCAGCGCGTAGTCGCGCCGGGCGGCGCTGGCCAAAAATCGCAAGTAGGAAACAACGGCGAGCAAATAAAAGAAGGCGCTCAGCAGGTCTTTGCGTTCCGTGATCCAGGCCACCGATTCGACGTGCAGCGGGTGGACCGCGAAAAACGCCGCCGTCCATCCGGCCCACCCGACCAGCCCGGTTAATCGACGGACAAACAAAAAAACAAGCAACGTGTTGAGTACGTGCAGCAATGCGTTGGTGAGATGGAACATCCCCGGCGCCAGGCCGAAAAAATGGCATTCCAGCATAAACGACAGTTCAACCAGCGGCGTGTACTGCGCATTCGGCATCTGGCCGCGTTGCGGATGGAGCCGGAACAGATCGACAATGTTGTCACAGGCAAGCTGGTGGATGCGATAGTTTTGCAGCACGTAGCGGCCATCGTCCCAAGTCGGCAGAAAGTCGTTCTCCAGGGTTGGCAAATACGGCAGAAACGCCAGCAGCGCCAGTACGGCGAATAAAAGCAACTGCCGGGACCGGGCCATGGGCTCCGGCATAAAGGAAACGGCCCCCGGTGTTCCGGAGCGACTGGGTCTATCTTGCCGGCGACGTGCCATGGGTCCTGACGTTGTCGAATGGAACAGTATCGGCTTGGCGAAGGGTGTCAACGACATCCGCCGAAACTCTTTTCGCCGGGGCCGGCGCAGTGCGCCATGTTGTTGGCCCCCGCGACGAGATTGGCCATTGCCGAGCCGGCGCGTCCGCCGGGCGCACCGAGAATCGAACCAAGCAGCAAAACAAGAAACACAGGGCAAGAATCCGGCGGGGTTCCGTTGATCCGTGTCATCCGCGCCATCCGTTGTGGCTTTCGGTCATTCTTCTGACCACCCCGACGCCACCGTCGGCGGATTATTCCTTGATTTCGCAGGCTCGCCCTCCGTGGCGGGCGTGTCTTCCCGCCGGACGCAGAGGTCCGGCCTAAAACCAATCTGATTTCCGATCGATAGACCGCCGCGGCGAAGTGGCTATTCCGCACCGCCAAGTCATCGCCCTGGCCTACAAAAACCGTACCCCGGCTGTTTTGTAGGCCAGCGCGTCGAGCTGGCCATTCCGAACCGGCCCGGCCGGCGCACGGCCTGCCGTGCCGGCCTTCCGCCGGGCGGGAAGCGGCTATTTTTCCTCCACCTGGATCATGTACATGCCGATGCTGCCGGCGCCTTCGTCCAGATACCTGTTTTCCGGCGGGGTGGCGGAAATACCGGTCGCGATGGGCCGGAACCCCTCAATGCCTTCGAGCAGGTTCGTCGAACGCAGGATCCGGTAGAACTCGTCCTCGCGGCTGAGCCAGCGGATCCAGACGCCGTCCGGCCCCAACTCGATGGGATTGTCGGCCGCAAAGCCCAGCGCGCTGGCCGTCCTTGCGAACGGACCGTACGTCTGGCGGCCGTTGTCGTTTTCGAGTTCGATCAGCCGGTAGACGTAGGTGCCGCCCGGCGCGGCGCCCGGATCCACAAGCGCATAGGACGCGCCCATTCCGTTTTC
The DNA here is from genome assembly GCA_022709625.1 of Verrucomicrobiota bacterium. Lineage (GTDB taxonomy): Bacteria > Verrucomicrobiota > Kiritimatiellia > CAIQIC01 > Lenti-01 > Lenti-01. The sequence continues at coordinate 356 of JAKLIL010000150.1, read as the reverse complement.
CCCGTGGGCATAGACGATCTCTTCGTTGATCCGCACCCAGTCGGCCCCCACCTGGCGCTCCAGCCAGAAGCCGACGGTGCGGGCCTCCGAAGCAGTGCGCCAGCGCGCGACCACGGCGCCGTTCTCCGCGCCGAGGGTGAAGTTGTAGAGCACCACGCGCGTGGGCGTGGTGTAGGTCACCACGATTTTGTTGCCCCAGACCCCGCCGCTTTCGATGGCAAAGGTGCCGTCGGCGCCGGCTTCCGCCCACTGCGCGTTCATGTCCGCGGCAAACGACATGTTGGCCGCGCTGGCGACGGTGCCGGTGGCGATGATCCAGGCGTAGGGCATGTCCGGATTGAATCCGGAAGGGGCAT
>JAKLIL010000015.1 GCA_022709625.1 Verrucomicrobiota bacterium | reverse complement strand
ATGCCCGCCAGATTGACGTTCGCGGTGAAAATGTCGCCCAGGTACATCTGCACCGGGTCGGCCGTCTTCTCGCCCACGCGGAACGCCGGCGTCGGCGTCACCGGCCCCAGAATCGCGTCGCACCGAGCGAACGCCCGTTCGAAATCGCCGCGGATCAGCGTGCAGACCTTCTGCGCGCGCAGGTAATAAGCGTCGTGGAACCCGCTGCTCAGCACGTAGGTGCCCAAAATCACGCGCCGTTTCACCTCGGCGCCGAACCCCTGCGCGCGGGTCTTTTCGTACATTTCCAGCACGTCCGCGGATTCCGCGCGGAAACCGTAGCGCACGCCGTCGTAGCGGGCGAGATTCGCCGACGCTTCCGCCGGCGCCAGGACGTAGTAGCACGCAATGCCGTATTTCGAATGCGGCAGTTCCACGTCCACGATCTCCGCCCCCAGTTCCCGGCATTGCGCCACCGCCGCCCGCGTCAACGTCTCGATCTCCGGATCGAGGCCTTCCACAAAATATTCCTTCGGCAGGCCCAGCTTGAGCCTTTTCAGGTCCATCGCGGCGCGAACGGCCGGCAGCGCGTTCTCCACCGGCCGCGCCGAGGTCGTCGAATCGTGCGGATCCACGCCCGCAATGATCTGGTACACCGCCGCCGCGTCCTCGACATTGCGCGCGATCGGGCCCACCTGGTCCAGCGACGACGCGAAGGCGGTGCAGCCGTAGCGCGACACGCGCCCATAGGTCGGCTTGAAGCCCGTCGCGCCGCAAAACGCCGCCGGCTGGCGGATGCTGCCGCCGGTGTCCGAGGCCAGCGCGGCCGGCGCCAGCCGCGCGGCCACCGCCGCCGCGGAGCCGCCGCTCGATCCGCCCGGCACCCGCTCGAGGTCCCACGGATTCCGCGTCGGGCCGTAGGCGCTCGTTTCCGTGCTGCCGCCCATGGCGAATTCGTCGGTGTTGGTCCGCGACACGAAAACGCAGCCCGCCGCGCGCAGCCGCGCGATCACCGTCGCGTCGTACGGCGCGACGTAGCCCTTCAGGATGTTCGAGCCCGCCGTGCACGGCTGGCCCTTCACGTTCAGCAGGTCCTTGATGGCGATCGGCACGCCCAGCAGCGGCCGCGCATCGCCCCGGGCGCGCGCCGCGTCCGCCGCGCGCGCCTCCGCCAGCGCCGCCTCGCGGCTGTACCAGGTCAGCGAATTGAGCGCCGGCTCCAGCTTGTCCATGCGGTCCAGCAGGGCCGTCGTCAGTTCCTCCGAGGAGATTCGCTTCTGCGCCAGCGTCTCGGCGGCCTCCAGAAAACCCAGATCGTGCAGTGCGGAACTCATTCGATCACCTTCGGCACCACGAATTGCCCGTGCCGCGCCAAGGGCGCGCTCGCCAGCGCCGCTTCCCGCTCCAGTCCCGCCGCCGGCGCGTCCTCCCGCCACGCGTTGCGGGCTTCCGTCGCCACGTCCGTCGCCGCCACCCCCGCCACGTCCAGTTGCTTCAACTCGCCCACGAAAGCCAGAATGTCGTCGAGTTGCCCCTGCAGTAGCGCCGCTTCGGCATCCGACAGCGCGATCCGCGCCAGTCCCGCCACGTAGCGGACATCCATCCGGTCGGCGTTTTCCGAAAATTTCATCGCCATGGTTGGGTTCTTTCCGCCCCGTTCCCGGGGCCATGCACGGCCTTCCTTCTACCATCCCCGCACCCGGCCCATCAATCCCCATCCACCCCCCGGCCCGATTTCACTTGCCCCGGCAAGGGCGGCGACCGATTATTTTTCCCAGTGAACGCGATTCCGATCTGCCGCTGGTTCCATGGCCGTCTGGCGCTTGTCCTCGTTGGGCTTTTTCCAGCGGGCGCGGCTTCGGCGCAAGCCGTCCTGCTGGGGCGCGTCGCGGACGAACAGGGCCAGCCGATCCCCGACGCCGAATTGATTGTCCGCGGCGTTGACTCGGGGGACGAAGGCACGCGCTCCTATTGGAAAAGCGATCGGGACCTCGTCGTCTGCTCCGACGCGGACGGTCGGTTTTCCGTCCAGGCCGCGGTCGGCGACCAGCGCCTCTCCGTCTTCGCCGACGGCTACGCCCCCATGTACCGCACCCACCGCGCCTACGCCGGCGAAAATCCCGGATGGGATTTCACGCTGGTCAAAAGCGCCCGCGTTTCCTGCAACATCCTCGATACCAACGGTCGGCCCCAGCATCCCCGCTTCCTCCACGTGACGCCCGCGGATCCCTATACCCGTCCGCCGCCTGCTCCCGGTCTGGGCTTCTACTGGCACGCGATGACCTTCGAGGAAACTTCCGCCCCGGACGGTTCCTTCGAAATCCGCCACCTTTCCCCCGGCCGCTATGTCGTCTTGGTCATGTCGCCGTGGCTTCAGGCCAAAAAGGAAGGCAACGGCCTCCTCCAGATTCCCGTCGCCGGCGGCCGTTTCGAAGTCACCGCCGGCCAAACCATCACCAATTTCGAAGTCCGCGTCCGGCCGCCGGAGGATTTCGCCGTCGCCGGCCGCGTGTGCCGAGCCAACGGCGCCCCCATGCCCAACGTCGCCGTCAGCACCGGCCCAACCTCGGGCGGCGCCCGAACCGACCGCGACGGCTTCTTCCGCATCGAAGGGCTCGATTGCCTCGGAGCCGAACGCGTCCTGCTCCAATTCGACTACAAGCTTACCTGGCCGAACATCGCCCTGAACGCGACCAACCTCGACGTCGTCTGGCCCGGCAGCGGCACCATCGCAGGCCGCGTTTTCGATGCCGCCACCGGCTCAAACCTGACCGCCGTCGCCGTCGCCGTACCCAAGGTCCAGATGGACGGATCTTCCGCGTTTTTCGACAATCTCCGCCTTCAAGCGGAGATGTTGCCCGACGGCCGCTTCCGCATCCCGGGCGTCCCCGAAGGCGCCGCCACCTTGGTCGTCAGCAACGCCGTCCTCGGCGCCCGGCAATTCGCCGTCGACGTGAAGGCCGGCCAGACCGCCGAGGTCGAATGCCCCCTGATCGGCCCCGCCGCGCTGGAAGGACAGCTCACTTTCAACGGCAAACCCCACCACGGCGACGTCGTGATCGACGGCCAATGGATCTATTCCGGAAACGACGGACGCTATCGCTTCACGACCGCGCCCGACGGGCGGCGCGTCGTCTGGTTCTTCAACCACGAATATTCCCACCGCTTCGCCGAGGTCGATCTCGTCGCCGGCCAGACCGTGCGTCTGGATATGGATCTGGGCGGACCCTGCTCCATTCAAGGCGCCATCCGCTTCCCGGACGGCGTCGAGCACTGCCAAATCCGCCTGGCCGAAATCCCGCCCGCCGACGCGTGGACCGGCGGCCGCCCTTGGCCCCCCGAACGCGTCCTGGCCATCGCCCATGTCAAGGCCAACGAATCGATGTTCGCGCTGAAGGACCTGCCCGCCGGCCGTTTTTTCCTGACCGCCGGCGTTCCCGCGGGATTTGGATACCAAACCGCCTGGACCCGCGAAGTCGAACTGAATGAAGGCGCGACCCTCGCGGTAGACATCAATTTGGCTGCCGCCCCGGCCAATCCCGGGCCGTAAGCCACGCTTCCAAGCCATAGCGATAAGCCGCTGCGGCGAGTATTCCGGCGCCTGTACAGCATCCCGGTTTTCCACGCCATGGAAACCCGCGGGATTTGCGGAAACCGAAGCGCTAATGTTTTATAAAACATTGGCGTTTGCATGACCGCCGCGCAGGGAGGCTTTTCACCGGGGAAGAAAGCCGGTATTAGGACGCCGTCAAGACGGCAGCGGCGTCGGGGAACGGGGCGAGGCAGCGCGGCAGGATGCCGTGCAGGTAGGCGATCAAGACGCCGTAATTGACAATCGGCACGCCGGCGTCTTGGGCCTGCCGGATGCGCCAGTGCATTTCGCGGCGGTTGAGCATGCAGGCGCCGCAGTGTACCGCCAGCGCGTATTCTTTCAGTTCGCGCGGATACGCCATGCCGCTGGAATATTCCAGCACCAGATTCCGGCCGGTATGTTGTTTCAGCCAGCGCGGTATTTTCACCGTGCCGATGTCGTCCTTCTGCCGGTGGTGCGTGCAGCCTTCCGCAATCAGCACGCGATCGCCGTCCCGCAGCTTGGCCACCGCCTGGGCGCCGCGCACCAGTTCCGCGAGATCGCCCTTGTAGCGGGCGAACAGGATCGAAAACGAGGTCAACGGCACGTCCGCCGGGACCTCCGCCGCCACCAGCTCGAACGCCTGCGAATCGGTGACCACCAGCCGCGGCTTGCGTCCCAGGCTCGCCAGCGCGGCGCGCAATTCGGTCTCCCGCGCCACCACCGCCACGGCCCCGGTGTCGAGGATGTCGCGCGCGACCTGCTGCTGGGGCAAAATCAACCGCCCCTTGGGGGCGGCCGAGTCGATCGGCGTCACCAGCACGACGACATCGTTCGGCCGGAGCAGATCGGCGACAAGTCGGCGTTGGCCTTCGTGTTCCGGAACCATCCGCGCCAAGGCCAGCTTGAGTTCCTCGATGCCCTCCTTTGCCGCCGAAGATACCGCGAAAACCGGCGCCTGGGCCTGTTCGGCGGCCTGCTGCCGCATGGCAGTCGAAGGCGCCGCCAGATCGGTTTTGTTGAACACCACCATCAGGGGAATGTTCTTGGCGCGCACCTGCGCGGCCAGCTCCTGTTCGCATCCGCCCAGGCCGGTTTCCGCATCCGTGACGAGAATGGCGATGTCGGCCTGTTTCAAAATGTCGCGCGTGCGCCGGACGCGCTGCGCGCCCAACTCGCCTTCGTCGTCGAGCCCGGCGGTATCGATGATGAGGATCGGTCCGAGCGGCAGCAGTTCCATCGCCTTGCGCACGGGATCGGTGGTGGTGCCCTTGACCGGGGAGACGATGGACACCTCCTGCCCGGTCAGCGCGTTGGTCAGGCTGGACTTGCCGACGTTGCGCCGGCCGAAGATGGCGATGTGGGTCCGCTCGCCGCTGGGGGTCTGGTTCATGCTCATGGTTGGCCGTTCAATATAGCACAAGACGGTGCAGGCGGCGCTCAGGCCATGCCGCGGGCTTTCTTGATGGCGGCGTAGGCGGCGTTCACGCGCTGGAATTTATCGGTGGCGGCCTTCTGGAACTCGGGGCCGAGATGAGCGACCTTGTCGGGATGGTGCTTCATCGACATCCGCCGGTAGGCCTTGCGCACTTCGTCGTCGGTGGCGTCCGGGGCAACCTCCAGCACGCGGTAGTCGGCGTTGGGATCGGCCGGCGGCGCGAACATGGCGGCAATGGAACGGATATCGGCGGCGTGCAGGCCGAGTTCCGCGGCAACGTGCGCCAGCAGGCGGTCCTCCTCGGGATGGAGTTGGCCGTCGGCATGGGCGATACTGAAGAGAAAATGGAGCAGCGCCAGCCGCTGGGAGTAGTTCATGTGGGAACGGATTTGGTCGCAAACGGGTCCGACGGGAATATCCCTTGGCAGCAAGTCGCGCAACATGCGCAGGGCTTCCGGCGCAACGCGCGGGCCGAATTCCCGCGCGAAGAATCGCTTCACCACCTCCAGTTCGGATTTCGTCGCGCGGCCGTCGGCCTTCATCATGGCGGCCGTCAGCACCATCAGGCTGGCGATGAAATCGTTGCGGGCCGCCGCGGGGCCTGCCTGCGGCCCGCTGCCGGCGGCGGATGCACCCCCGCGCTGCGCCGCGTTGAACAACGACCCCGCCGCGTAGCCGAACAACCCGCCCAGCGGCCCGAAAAACGCCCAGCCCAGGGCACCCGTGATCCAGGGACTCACCATCTCACGTCTCCTTCTTGCCTTTCGCGCCCGCCAGCAGCCGCAGGCGCTTGTCGATTTCAGCCAGACGTTCGTTCGCGCCGTGCTTGTGCAGGCGGATGTGCTTGCCGTTCACCAAGTGGAATTCGTCCCGCCCCTTGCCCAGCAGCAGCCGGTCGCCGTCCGTCGCCACGCTTTTGAGCCCCAGTCCCGCCGCCAGGATCCGCAGCCGCGAAATCGCCAAGAGCCGCTTCGTCGCCGCCGGCAACGGCCCGAACCGATCGCGGAATTCCGCCGCCAGGGCGTCCACTTCGCTCTCGAACGAAACGCCCGCGATCTTGCGGTACATGCCGATCCGCTGGCTCTCGTCCTCGACGTACGCCCGCGGAATCACCGCCGCGTTTTCTTCGCGCTCCGGATCGGGCGTCAGGTCCAGGAAATCCAGATGCACCGCCACTTCGATGATCGGCCGCTCGGCCTCGCCCTTCAGCCGCGCCACGGTGCGGTTCAGCAACTGGCAGTAGAGGTCGAAGCCGACGGCCGCGATGTGCCCGCTCTGCGCCGCCCCCAGCACGTTGCCCGCCCCGCGGATCTCCAGGTCGCGCAGCGCCAGCTTGAAGCCCGCCCCCAGGCTCGTGTGCCGCTTGATCGCGCCGATGCGCCGCCGGGCCGTATTGAACAGCGCCCCGTGCCGCGGCAGCAGCAGGTAGGCGTAGGCCTGCTGCTTGCTCCGCCCCACCCGCCCCCGCAACTGGTACAAATCCGCCATGCCGAACCGGTCGGCCCGGTCGATCAGGATCGTGTTCACGTTCGGAATGTCCACTCCGCTCTCGATGATCGTCGTGCACAGCAGCACGTCGTATTCCCGGCGCACGAAGCGGTGCATCACGTCGGCCAGCGCCTTTTCCGTCATGCGGCCGTGGCCCACGCCCACGCGGATGCCCGGCAGCAGCCGTTCCAGGCGCGCGCGCATCCACTGGATGGTCTGGATGCGGTTGTGCAGCACGAACACCTGACCGCCGCGGTTCACTTCCCGCAGCACCGCTTCGCGCACCAGCTCGTCGCTGTCCTGCGCGATGTAGGTCTCGATCGCCAGCCGCTCGCGCGGGGGCGTCTGGATCAGGCTTAGGTCGCGCGCACCGGTCAGGCTCAGGTAGAGCGTGCGCGGAATCGGCGTGGCGGAGAGCGTCAGCACGTCCACCATCTCGCGCATGCGCTTGAGGTGTTCCTTCGCCGCCACCCCAAACCGCTGCTCTTCGTCGATGACGACCAGTCCCAGATCGGCAAACTTCACGTCGCGCTGCAGCAGGCGATGGGTGCCGATCAGCACGTCCACCTTTTTCTGCGCCGCCTGCGCCAGCACCGCCGCCTGCTCGGTTTTCGTCCGGAACCGGCTCACCATCTCGACCGCCACGGGAAACCGCCCCATGCGCTCCAGGAAAGTCTCGTAGTGCTGCTGCGCCAAAACCGTCGTCGGCACCAGCACCGCCACCTGCTTGCCGTCCATCACCGCCTTGAACGCCGCCCGCATCGCGACCTCGGTTTTGCCGTAGCCCACATCGCCGCAGATCAGCCGGTCCATCGGCCGATTGGATTCCATGTCGCGCTTCACGTCGGCGATGGCCCGCAACTGGTCGTCGGTCTCGGCATACGGGAAGGCCTGCTCGAAATCGAACTGCCACGGGTTGTCCTTCGCGAAGGCGTGCCCATCGAGCGCCGCCCGCCGCGCCTGCGTTTCCAGCATCTGCGCCGCCAGGTCGCTCGCCGCCCGCTCGGCCGCGATCTTCTCCTTCAGCCAGCGCTTGCCGCCGATGGAATGCAGTTGCGGCTTGGCGCGCCCCACGCCGATGTAGCGGCTCAGCAAATGGGTCTGGCTCGTCGGCACGTACAGCCGCGCGTTCTCGGCATACTCCACCGCCAGCGCTTCCTGCAGCTGCCCGTCGAACACGATCTCGTAGAGCCCCAGGTATTTCCCGATGCCGTGGTCGACGTGCACCACGAGCTCGCCGGGCCGAAGATCGGTCCAGTCGGTCAGGCGTTCGCCCGTCGCGTCGCGCGCCGCCGAACCGCCCGACGTCTTGCGGCGCGTCGGCAAGGCCCGCCGCGTCCCGTAGAAATCCGCCTCGGCCACGGCCATCCATTTCGCGCCCGGCAGCTCGAAGCCGCCGCTCAGCGCGCCCAGCCGCGTCGCGAATCCCGCCGGCATCCCGTATGTGGCCGCGAACCGCTTGGCCCCCGCTTCCGTGTGGAAGAACAGCTCGATCTTCCAGCCGTCCGCCGCGCGCGCGGCCAAGATCTCGAACCATTTCCGGCGCTCGCGCTCGAGCGCGTCCGGCGGCACCGCCCGCGCCGACAGCGCCGCAAGCCCCTCGCACGGCCGCGCCCCCAGATCGCGTGCCGCGTCGCTCCCGCCCACGTCGAGCTGCCCGCCGCTCGCGAATTTTTTCGCCAGCCCCAACCGCCAGTTCGCGAAGTCGCGCTCGGGCGAACTCTCCGCCCCGCCGCGCCCCGCCAACTCGGCGCTCATCGCGTAGTGGTGCAGGATCGCGTCCGGATCGAACCATAGGAACGACGCGTCCGCCGGAAAATATTCCGTCGGGGCGACCGCCGCCCCTTCCGGCGCCTCGTCCGACGCCGGTGGAATGGACAGCTCTTTGATCTCGTCCCGCGAACGCTGTTCGGCCGGATCGAAGCGCCGGATGCTCTCCAAGGCGTCGCCGAAGAATTCCAGCCGCGCCGGCCAATCTTCCGTTAGCGGCCAGACGTCCAGCAAGCCGCCGCGGCGCGACGCCTGCCCTTTCGCCAGCACTTCCACTTCGAATTCGTAGCCCGCCGCCGCCAGCCGCTCGCAGAGCGCGTCCAGATCGTATTCCTGTCCGGACGCCACGCGTTCGCTGCCCTGTCGCATCCGGTCCGGCGCCGCCACCGGCTCCAGCAGCGCCTGCACGCAGGTCGCCACGATGCCCCGCCCCTTCCACGCCAGGCAGCGCTGCAAGGTCCGCAGCCGCTCGCCGCTCACGTCGGGCGACGGCTGCCCCGATGCCAGCCGCGACGCCTCCACGTTCAGGGCCGGCAGCTTCGCGACGGATTTCCCCGCGCCCAGCGCCTGCAAATCCTGCCAAAGCAAATCCAGCGCCAGCGAACTTTCGGCCACCACGACCAACGGCCCCGATGCCGCACGCGCCGCCGCCAGCGCCAGCCACGCCCGCGCCGCGTCCTCCGCCTCCTGCACGCGCCCCGCGCCGCCCGGCTCAAACACGCCTTTCAGGAAAGCTCGATCGTCCGGCGCAGGGGGCGGTACGGCAAATTTCTTCTGTTCCCCGGAATCGGCCATGGCGTTAGCCCAAATACCGCCCGCCGCGCGCGCCGGTGTCCTTCCCGTCGCGAAAGGTCGCCGTGCCGTTGACCCAGACCGCCGAAATTCCCTCGCAAAACTGATGCGGCTTTTCGTAGGTCGCCAAATCCCGGAACGTCTTCGGATCGAGCGCCACGACGTCCGCGAAGGCCCCCGCGCGAATCGCACCGCGGTCCTTCAGGCGGAAGTGTTCCGCCGGCAGGCTCGTCATTTTCCGTACCGCCTCGCCGATGCCCACCGTCTTGCCGTCCAGCGCCGCGCGCAAATACCGCCCGAACGTGCCGTAGGCGCGCGGATGCGGATGATCGTGGCTCAACGGCCCCGTCGGCGAGCGGATCGACGCATCAGAACCGATCATCACCCACGGCTCAGCGAGGATCTTCCACATGTTTTCTTCGCTCATGCCGAAGAAGATGCCGCCCGTGAACAATTCGTCCGTCTCCATGAATCGCAGCGCCGCGTCCAGCGGATGCAGCTTCCAGGCTTCCGCCGCCAGCGCGATGGGCTTGCCCGCAAACGGCGCGTTGTCTGGATGGTGCGTGCTGCCCACCCACACGTTCTCCCAATATTTCTCGTCCCGCGCCGCGGCCATCTCCGCGCGGATCTTTGCACGCTCCGCTGGATCGCGCAGGCGCGCCAAGATCGCCGCGCGCCCACCCTGCGCCGCCCAGGTTGGCAGAATGACATCCAGGTCCGTGCACGACGCGGTATAGGGATAGCGGTCCGAGGCCACTTCGATGCCCGCCTTTTGCGCCGCGCGGATTTGCTCCAGCGCCGCGTCGAGCTTGCCCCAGTTCGCCCGGCCCGCCGTTTTCAGATGCGAAATCTGCAACCGAACCCCGCTGGCGCGCGCGACTTCCAAGGCTTCCTCGATGGCCTCCAGCAGCGCGCCGCCTTCGCTGCGCATATGCGTGGCGTAGATTCCGCCGCGCTGGGCCACCACCTTGGCCAACGCCTGGATTTCTTCCGGCTGCGCATGCATCGCCGGCGCGTAGACCAGCCCCGTGCTCAACCCCGCGCCGCCTTCTTCCAGCGCCGCGTCCAGCAGCTTCTGCATCTTCGCGATTTCGTCTTTCGTCGCCGCCCGCGGTTCGATGCCCATCACCGCCGCGCGGATCGCGCGATGCCCGATCAGCATCGCCGAATTCACCGCCGGCTTCTGCGCGTCCAGCAAGGCGCGGTATTCCGCGACCGAATGCCAGTCGCCGGGATATTGCTGCTCCAGCCAATCCGACGGCATGGTGTAGCCCGGCCATCTCGGCGCCGCGCTCGCGCCGCAGTTGCCCGTGATTTCCGTCGTCACGCCTTGTCGGATCTTCGACGGCGCGCCCGGCTCGATCAGCAGGTACGCGTCGGAATGCGTGTGGACGTCGATGAAGCCCGGACAAACCAGCAGGCCCGCCGCGTCGAATCCGTTCGCGGCCGTCGCCGGCGAAAGGTCCCCCACCGCCGCAATGCGGTCGCCCGCAAGCCCGACATCGGCCCGGACGCCTTCGCCCCCGAGACCGTCCATCACGGTCCCGCCGCGCAAAATCCAATCCACCGGGGGGGGGTTCATGCGGACAACGCTACCATACCCCCCGCCCCTCCGTCATCCCAAGCGAACCGCTGCCGCGTTTCCTATGCTTCCCGTCGGCTTCATGCTATCTTGGCGCCATGATTCCGACCTGTACGTTCTGCGAACTCCCGGCCGAGCGCATCATCGCCGCCGACGGCCCGTGCATTGCATTCCGCGACGCCTTTCCCGTCAGCGCCGGCCACACCCTCGTCGTACCCCGCCGGCACGTCGTCTCCTTCCGCGAATTGACCCCGGACGAATGGTCCGCCGCGCTTCGCCTCGCGAAACAACTGGCCGCCGAACTCCAGGCCGGCGACGCTTCCATCACCGGCTTCAATTTCGGCGCCAACGACGGCGAAGCCGCCGGCCAATCCGTTTTCCACTGCCATCTGCACCTGATTCCCCGTCGGGCAGGCGACCACCCCGCCCCCCGCGGCGGCATCCGCGGGGTCATTCCCGGCCGGGCCCACTACCTCCCGGCCCGCTAGGCACGGCCGGAAATCCGGCCACCGCTGGCCCCGCGGGGGATTGCAACCGGCCGGCGACGCGCTCACGCCCACGCTTCCCGTTCCCCGGGAGGGATTGCGACGCCCCAACCTGCGATGCCAGGCAGGTTTCTTTGGCAATGGGCTTGACTTCCCGGCCCGGCCAATTATGTTTCCGTGTGATTTTCGGTTCCAGCGTAGCTCAATGGTAGAGCGGTTGGCTGTTAACCAATAGGTTACAGGTTCGAGCCCTGTCGCTGGAGCCATTTTCTTTGCGCACCGCGCTTTGCGTCCGGCGGTAACCGGGCGGGAAGCCGGTTGGAGGCGAATGTCCGCCAGCCAACGGCGCGCAAGGCGTCCTCTGTCGTCGGATTCCCGATCCTTCCGGCACGGGGTTGTTTCGCCGTTGAAACGAGAAAGAACCGCGTTGACAGCCGCGCGTGCCCCGCGCTACTGTGCGCCCCTTATTGTTTGGGAATCGAAGGATTATGAAGACGACACTGCCGATTGAATCCGAAGTCAAGCACGCCTGGCATCTGATCGATGCCACCGACCGGCCCGCCGGCCGCCTGGCCGTCGAAGTCTGCCGCCTCCTCCGGGGCCGCGGCAAACCCGATTACGTCCCCCACGTCGACATGGGCGATTTCGTCGTGGTCGTCAACGCCGCCAAAATCGGCCTGACGGGAACCAAAGACGAGAAGAAGACCTACGCGAAATACACCGGCTACCAGAGCGGGTATACGGAAACCTCCGCGGCCGTCATGCGCCGGAAAAACCCGGGCTACATCCTCTGGCACGCGGTCCGGGGCATGCTGCCCAAGAACCACCTGAGCCGCCAGCTCATCAAGCGCCTCAAGATCTGTCCCGGCGCGGAGCACCCCCACGCGGCCCAGAACCCCCAGCCCCTCGGCTAATTCCGGAGAACCACCATGGCCACCAAGAAAGCTGAAATCGAATATCTCGCCACCGGCCGCCGCAAAACCGCCGTGGCCCGCGTCCGCCTCCTGCAGGGCACCGGCCAGATTGCCATCAACGCCCGCAAGTTCGAGGAATATTTCCCCACCACCGACCTGCGCCTCCTCGTGGAAGCGCCCTTCAAGGCCATCGACGGCCTGGGCAAGTACGACGTCGTGGCGTTGTGCGAAGGCGGCGGCGTTCCCGGCCAGGCCGGCGCCCTGCGCCACGGCATCGCCCGCGCCCTTTTGCAGGTGGACGAGAACT
>JAKLIL010000149.1 GCA_022709625.1 Verrucomicrobiota bacterium | reverse complement strand
GAACGGATGCATCCGCGCAGCCCGTCCGCGCAGTTCGCCGGGCGTTTGCGGGCCGCGCAACAGCAGTTCGCAGAGGATCGCCAGTTCGGGCGTGTCCACCCCCAGCGTTTCCATCAGCCGGTGCGTGTATTTGACGACCCGCGCGCCGACGCCGGAAAAAGTGCCGACCAGTTTTTTGTCGTATTGCAGGACGGTCAGCGCCTGCGCGACGTCTTCCGCGGCGAGTTGCATGACCGGATCGCGGTTGTTCTTCTGGTTGCAGGCGGCCACCAGCGCGTTCAGCGTCAGCGGATAGTATTCCGGGGTGGCGAGTTCCTTCTCGGCCAGCGCGCCCAGGATGCGCGCGTCCAAAACCGTCAGATTGGGTTTCACGGGGCGCGTTCCATAGCGCCGGTCTTTTCCCGGTACTTGACGAAAAACGACGCGCCCAGCAGGGCGCGGCGCCCGGGGCGCGGCTTCCGGGGCGAAACGTAGGCCTGGCCGTTGGCCCAATCGGAATTTGCCATGACGAAGGGTTCGGCCTGGTCCGCGTCGAACGTCAGCGCGGTGCCGTCGGGGGCCAGCCGCACGAGATAATCCACGGTTTGCCGCATCGAACCGGCCGTGGCGATGCGGATCCGCTTGCTTTCGCCCTTGGCGATTTCGAAGTGGGCCGGCTGGATGGGCTGGCGGCCGCGCAGGCCGTCGAGCACGCCGCCCTGGATGGACACCCGGACGACGTCGCCGACTTGGCCTTCCGCGTAGAGCTTGGCGATCCGCTCTTTTTCCGCCGCGAGCTGCGCTTGGCGTTCCTGGGCGCGGGCCTGCCGCTCGGCCTTGGCCGCCGCCCGTTTCTGTTCGGCGAGGGTTTGTTGGCGGGCGCGGGATTCGGCCGGTTGCTCCGGCGCGAGGGCCTGCCACTGCGCCGGGGCGGGCTCCAGGGGGTGGCGCGCGGCACAGCCGCCGCCGGCCCAGGCGAGCGCGCCCAGCGCCAGACCGAACCAAAACAACCGGACTGGACGGCGCGCACAACTCGAAACGACGCGGGTGGCCTGCATGCTCATCTCCTTTCGCCGGGGACTACAGGATCTTTTCCAAAAAGGCTTTGGTCCGGGGGTTTTGGGGCCGGTTGAAAAACCATTCGGGCGGGGCGTCTTCGACGATCAGGCCTTCGTCCAGAAACACCATGCGGTTGGAAACCTCGCGGGCGAAGCCCATTTCGTGGGTGACCACCATCATCGTCATGCCGCCGCGGGCCAGATCCTTCATCGCGTCGAGCACGTCCTTGACCATTTCGGGATCGAGGGCGCTGGTCGGTTCGTCGAAAAGCATGAGGTCGGGATCCATGGCGAGGGCCCGGGCGATGGCGACGCGCTGCTTCTGGCCGCCGGAGAGGTTGTGGGGCCAGGCCTGGGCCTTGGCGGCAAGGCCCAGTTGCCGGAGCAGGTCCAGACCGCGCGCGACGGCGGCGGCGCGCGGCAGGAGACCGAGCTTGACGGGGGCGAGGATCACGTTGTCGAGCACCGTCTTGTTCTCGAAGAGATTGAAGTGCTGGAAGACCATGCCGACCTTGCGGCGCAGGCGGTTGACGTCCACGCCCGGCGCGAGGATGTCGACGCCCTCGATCCAGATGTGGCCGCGGTGGGCGGTTTGCAGGCGGTTCACGCAGTGCAGCAGGGTCGACTTGCCCGAACCGGAGGGACCGACGATGCTGAGCACTTCGCGCGGGGCAACCTCGAGATGGATGCCCTTGAGCACTTCGTGGCGGCCGAATTTCACGTGCAGGTCCACGATCTTGACCATCGGGCCGGGGCCGGCGGGGACGCTGGCGTGGAGCGCGAGGCTCATCGCTCCCGCCCCCAGCCCAGGCGCCCTTCCAGCCGCTGCAGCAGGGCCGACAGGCCCAGGGTCAGGACCAGATAGATGGCCGCGACGGACAGCAGGGGCACGTAGGCTTCGTAGGTCATGCTGCGGATAATGTCGCCCATCCGCATCAGGTCCATGCCGCCGATGAAGCCGACGACGCTGGTTTCCTTGAGCAGCACGACGAATTCGTTGCCGAGCGCGGGCAGGATGTTGCGAAACGCCTGCGGGAGGATGATCTCGCGCATCGCCAGGGCGCCGGGCATGCCCAGCGAGCGGGCGGCGTCCATCTGCCCCGGATTCACGCTCTGGATGCCCGCCCGGACGATTTCCGACACGTAGGCCGCCGAATTGAGCCCGAAGGCGATCGTCGCCACCAGCCACTTGTCCGCCTGCACGCTGGCAAACACGATGAAGTTGACGATGAACAGCTGCACCAGCACGGGCGTGCCGCGGATCAGGTCGGCATACAGGCGCGCGGGCCAGCGGAGCCAGCCGCGCCGGGACATCCGCAGCACGGCGAGGACGGTGCCCAGGACCACGCCGAGCGCCACGGCCAGGACGGAAATCACCAGGGTGTAGCCGAGGCCGTCCAGCAGCATCCGCCAGCCGGGCGGCAGCCCGTTGGGCAGCGGATCGAGCAGGCATTGCTGGATGCGGGCCCGCCACATGGAAGACCGCCGCCCCGGCCTATTCCGCGGCCGTTTCCGCCGCCGGGTCCGGAGCCTGGATCAGCCACTGGTCCACGAACTGGTCGTAGCGGCCGTCGGCGACGATCTCGGCCAGCGCCTCGTTGACCCGGGCCAGGAGTTCGGCGTTTCCCTTCTTGACGGCCACGCCGTAGAATTCGTCGGCGAACGCCAGGCGCACGAGGTCGAGGTCCGGGGCATTGCGTTTCTGGAAATTGATGGCCGGCTGCTCGTCGATGACGACGAAGTCCACCTTGGTGTTCATCAGTTCCACGACGGCATCCATGGTGGAGGTGAACTGGCGGACGTTCTCCTGGCCGGCGAGCTCCACGGCGACGCCGGCGCCGGTGGTGCCGAGCTGCACGGCGACGGTCCGCCCCTGCAGGTCCTCCTTGCGGGTCGGCGCGGGATCGCCCTTGCGGATCAGGACGACCTGGGTGGCTTTGTAGTAGGGCGCGGAAAAGTCCACGTTCCGGGCGCGGTCGGGGGTGATGGTCATGCCCGCCAGCACCATGTCCACCTTGCCCGCGTCCAGCGCCGGCAGGAGGCTGTCGAACTTCATGTCCTCGATCTTCAGCGGCAGGCCCACCTTGGCGGCGATGGCTTTGGCCACTTCGACGTCGAATCCGACGACCTTCGTGCCGCCGGGGCCGCCGCGCATTTCGAACGGTGGAAATTCGGCGTTCGTGCCCATCACCAGGTATGTCGTGGAGTCTTGCCGGCCGCAGGCGCCTAGCAGCGCCGCCGCCGCCACGACCGCCAGCGAACCGTACAGGAATGTCTTCATGGCCGCTCCTCCGCGCCCGCCGGCGCGGCGGGCTGCTTGTTTTGTTTTTATCCTACGCCCCGCCGCCCCGCCCTGTAAACCGCATTCCGGCAAAAAGCCAAGGCAAACGCATTCAAAACCTGCCTCGAACCGAACCGCGCTGTAACGCAAGAGACGCCATCGGCGCAATGGATGCGCAAACGCCAGAAGGCTATCGAGTCTTGCCCATGTGATTTACAAAACCACAGTCATGTTGAGTGGAGGCGCGCAGCGCCGGAATCGAAACATCTCGGCCGGTAGCCAAGGGCTGGCCGGCGGGACCAAGCCGAGATCCCTCGACCCGCCTTCGCGCGAGGCTACCGCGGGCAGGCCAAGCTCGGGATGACTGACTTGGGAAGGAAAGGGGCGTTCCTCTCGCGCCGCTTGCGTCGTTTGCGTTGAGCGGATCGGATGATCTAGATGCGTTTACCCTGGGAAAAAGCCCGCCGGCCCGGGAAGGGCGGCCGCTTACGGCTCGATCTGGATGCCGTAGAAGCGGGTCGCCGCGCCCGCAACCGCGTCGGTATAGACGTTCACGGGGGGCGTCGCCGGCAGGTTCGACGCGATGCGGTCGGCAAACGGCAGGCGCAGGTCGGGGGCGGCCCAGACGGCGTAGGCGCGATTGCTTTCGCTGCGCCAGCGCAAGACCTGCCCGGCGGCGCCGGGCGCGACGGCGACGTCCTCGAACCGCAGGACGGAATCGGCGTTGGTCGGCACGGTGCCGGCGCGGAACTCCTCCCAGGTAAACAGGCCGTCGCGGTCTGGATCGTCGCGGGCAGCCGCGTCGAAGTCGTTGGTGAAGCCGTACGCGGCCAGCCACCATTCCGGCGTGCCGTGGGCGGCAAGGTTCGCCGCGAAATCGGCTTCCAGCGTGCCGCTCGCGACCACGCGATTCCAGACGAAGGCGTAGGCCGCCGACCCGTAGTCCGCCCCCAGCGATACGCCGTTCGTGCGAACGTCCGCCACATGGTAGTAGGGTTCCGGCCGGATTTCGAAGGACTGGTTGGAGTGGTACGGCACCTGCGGATTCGCCGGCAGGATCCCCCCGCCCGCGCCGGCCGCGGTCGCGATGGCCATGTTGTAGGCCCATACCTTGAGCACCCATTCGGGGTGGTCGACGAAGGGGTTCCGGTTCCGCTGCCAATTCGCGAAGATCAGGTCGTTGCGGCGCCGCTCGAAATCGTCCGGCGGATCCTGGAAATGCCAGCGGACGAGCGTGGAGAGCCGGCCCAGTTGCGGGCCCGAGGTGCCGACGGCGTCCACGAGTTCCAGATCGGGCTCGTTGGCGACATCGCCCGCGTAGCGGACGTCCATGTAGAACATCGCCCGGGCCACGTCGCCCTTGGAGGCGTCGGGCGGCTCGAAGGTGTCGACCGTGGTCCGGCAGGTGGGCGGCGCGCCGGCGACCGTTTCCCCGCCGGGGTCGAAATCCTTGTTGCCGCGCAGGCCGTTGATTTGGACGTCGGACGGCTTGAGGTGGTGCGCGTCGACCGACGAAGGCCAGGTCGGGCTGGGATCGCCGGTGCCGAAGGGATTGCCGGCGCCGTGGGACTGCGGCCAGAGATGTTCGCGGTTCCACTGCCCGGCCAGGCCGCCGTTGTTGCTCTTGTCCCGCCCGATTTGCATGTAGACCAGTTGGACCTCGGCGGCGTTGGTCGGACATTCGTCCGTTTGCTGCAGGATGGTCCACAGCACGTCGTAGTTGAACGCGACGTGGTCGTCGACGACGTCGTGGAGGGCCTGCTTGAGTTCGGCCCCTTCCTTGCCGTAGGCGGGGAGATAATAGTCGTAGTTCGGATCCTCGTCGTCCAGGACGTTCAGCCACGCCACGTCGGGATAGCCGACCGTCGCCCCGGTCGAGGGATTGAAGAGGTCCAGCCGGACGGTTTCCATGTCTTCCTGCTCCGCATCGTTGCGCAGTTCGACGGTAAACTCCCGGTTGGTCACGCCGTCGCCAAAAACCAGCGTGCCTGTGGTTTCCACGAAGTCCGTGCCCGCCG
>JAKLIL010000148.1 GCA_022709625.1 Verrucomicrobiota bacterium | reverse complement strand
GACGGCGTCGTTCGTCCAACCGCCGGTGGCGGGCAGGTAGCGGCCGGCCTGGCTTTTCAGGTGGAAATCCCGGTTGGCCGGATCCGCCAGCAGCGGATCGCCTTCGTAGGAATGCATGTCCAGGCCCGTGTCCGCCGCCCAGCGGCCGACCGTTTCGTAGATGCGCGGAACGGGCGCGATCCCGTACTGGCTCAGGCTGCACACCCGCCCCCCCTCGCCCAGCCAGATGGCGTTGTAGTCGGAAACCAGGCCCGCCAAGGAATCCAGCATGTACGCGTACTGGCCGGCGGACGGCGCCAGGAGGTTGTTGCGGACCGTGGCGGGACCCGACAGCACCAGGACGGCTCCGGCGGTTTCCCAGAACACGTTGTGCTCGAGCACCGGGGCGTCCAACCCCTCGGGCCGCATCGCCGGCGTGTTGATGGAAGCGGCCTGGATGCAGTTCACCGCCAAGCAGCGGGAAATGCGCACGCCGGCGCAGTCTTGCAAGGCAAACGCCTGGTTGGCCGCGCCGATGGCCATTCCTTCCGCCGCCACGTCGTAGCTGGAATTGAAGGCCACCGCGCTCTTGACGGTGTTGGACACCGCGATGTTTCGCAGCCGCACGCCGACGGCGTAGTCCACCTGGATGCCCACGTCGGCGAAGGACCGGTCCAGCACCGTGCCGTTGAGGAGCGAAGCCGGACTGCCCTGGAAGACGACGGGCGGCAACCCCAGATCCCCGGCGGAATCCGCCTGCGCGATGCGCCACGGGTCGTTGCCCCGGTACGTGCCCGTGTCGATGTAGACCATGTCCCCGCTTTCCAGATCGTACTTGGCCAGCAGTTCGTTCAGGCCCGCCATGGGCGCGTTGGTCGTCAACCCGCTGTTGGCGTTGTTGCCGACGGCGGAGCAATAGACGTCGTTGCTGCGGGAATTGTCGTTGACGTAGAAATTGAACGGCGCGTTGCGGACGGCGAACAGCCGGTCGCTTTGCGAGGCGACCGCGGGGTCGCCTTGCAGCTCGATTTTCAGCTTGGCCTGGACCGAGGGCGCGCTGAGGGTGGAATTCCAGTTCCAGGCGCCGAGGGCGGCGAGAACGCCGTTGGTCAGCATGGTCCACGTCGTGCCGCCGTCGGCCGAATAGGAAATGGCGACGGTGGCGCCGGGTGCCGTGCCGCGGGCCAGCCAGTTCACCGCCACGTTGGTGCCGACGGCGCGGCCGCCGTCGTTGAAGCTGATCAGCGTGAGGGCGGGATTGGTGGGCGTCAGGGACGCCTCCGCCGTGTTGCCAAAGCGGCCGACGTTCGCCCGGCTCCCGTTGGGCGCCGGCTCGACGCAGGCGACGGCGGGCGCGCCGGCGTCGATCAGCGGGGAAGTCTCGGCGGCGGGATCCAGCACGTACGAACCCGTGGCCGGATCGAACCGGCCCCGCGCGCTCTTCAGGTGGAAGTCCCCCGCGCCGGCATCCGCGAACCGCGGGTCGTGGGACAGGCTTTGCGCGTCCTGGCCGGTGGCGGCCGTCCAACTGCCGACCGAATCGATCTCCCGCGGGAAGCTGGTTTGGTAGGACAGCGCCGCCAAGGCGCCGGGACCCAAATACAGATTGTTGTGGTTGGCGAACAGGTTGCCGCGGATTTCGTAGACCGGCTTGCGGATGCCGAACGACCCGAACGCGCAATTGCTGGCCGTCACGAAGGCCACGTTGTAGGCCACGTCGGATCCGCCGCGGGGATTGTTCTGGGCCATGAGCTGGGCCACGCCGTTGGACCAGAGCACGCCGAATTCCAGCCGCACGTTGTACGAGCCGGCGCTGGCCACGCCGTTGGTCTTGGCTCCGAACACCGAAAAATGGCGTACCACCACGTTGGAACAGCCGTGGATGTCCACCCCGTTGCCCAGCCCCCCGACCACGTCGATCTGCTCGAGGGCGATGTCTTCGCACCGTTCGACGGCCACCGCGTCGGACTGGGCGGTTTGCTGGACCAGGCGGAGATGGCTCAACTGCCCGCCCCGGACGTTGTCGAACCGGACGCCGGCGCCCACGAAATGCGTGCCGGCTGGCCGGGTGCTGCCCGCGATTTTCACGGGGTCGGCGGCGGAACCGCCGTCCAAGTAGCCGACGACGGCCGTCGCGTTGTTGGAATACGTGCCCGTATCGATCCAGATCGTGTCGCCCGGTTCCAGATCGTACCGGGCCAGCACGTCGCCCAGGGACGGCAGCGGGGACGCCGCGGCGCGGCCGGAATTGGTGGCCGCGCCGGGCGCGGAGGTGTAGAGATCGTCGGCCGTGGACCCGTCGTTGACGTAGTAGGACACGTTGGTGTTGTGGACGGCGAAATCCCGCTCGGACGCCGCCGTCCAGGCCACCTCGCTTTGGCTTTGGATGCGCCAGCGGAAGGTCGGCAGGGTGGGCGCGGCGGTGGAATCCCACAGGTACGAACCGGCCGTGGCCAGGCTTTGGCCGATGGTTTGGTAATTGCCGCCGCTGTTGGTGGAGATCTGGACGTTGACCATGTGGTTGACGTTGGTCGCGGTGCCGCGCGCCAGCCATTGGAGGTTTTGGATGCCGCGGACCATGCCTCCTTGGCCGAGCGACAGTAGCGCGAATGTGCCGTTGGTGGGCGTTTGGCTGGCGTACGCCGTGTTGCCGTATACGCCGATGTTCGCCCGGCCGCCGTTGGGCGCCGGCTCCGCGCTCCAGGGCAGCGCCGGATCGGCGGCATCGATCAGCGGCGAGGTGTCCGCGTCCTTGAGCCACTCCCCGGCGGCAGCCGAATAGCGGCCCTGGGCGCTGCGGGGGTGCAGATCGCCGGCGGCGACGTCGGCGAACAGCGGATCGGCGCCCAGGGAATGGGCGTCGCTCGGGTTCCAGGCGCGCCACGCCTCCAGATGGTCGAGCACGAGCGTGTTCAGGCCGAAGATGGTCGGGAGGCCGGAGAGCACCGCCATCCAAGAGCTTTCGTAGGGCCGGTGGTAGCAGTTGTAGTCGCCGCGCACGACGTCCGGGCCGACCATGTAGACGTGGTGCTCCGGACCGTAGGCCGCAAAGACGCTGTTGCTCACGTAGAGGCGGCCGGACCGGGCCCGGAGCAAGGTGCCGGTGCCCCGCGCCGTCCCGCTGGTCGAAACCCCGACGGAAGCCAGCACTCCGCTCAGCCAATAGTTGGTGGTGGGCGCCAAGGGCGTCGAGGCCATGGCGAATCCCGTCCGGAAGAAATGGAGCGCGGCGCATTGGACGAACCGGTTCTGGTCGGAGGTTTGGTCGACTTCGAAGCCGCACTGCCGGGACCCGACGGACCGGATCCGCACGAACAGGTTCGAACTGGATTGGGTCAGACGGATCCCGCCGTCGCCGCCCTGCAGAGTTAAATCGCGCAGTTCCAGGTTTTGCGATCCCTGGAAATCGATGGCGTAGCCGGCGACGTTGGTGAAGACGGTGCCGCCCGCCGCCTCGTTGGTGCTGCCCTGGACGACCAGGCGGTTGGTGGCGCCGATCGCCGGGATGGAGATTTCCAGCGGGGCGGCCAGCGGGTAAACCCCGGTATCCACGTAGACGACGTCGCCGGGCTCCACCTTGTAGCGGCCCAGCAGCCGCGCCAGCGAATCCAGGGGTTCGTCGGCCGCCAATCCGGAATTGCCGGCCTGGCCGGCGGCCGCGCAAAACACGTCGCCCGCGGTGCTGCCGTCGTTGACGTAGTAGGCCAGCGGATCGTTCTTGACGGCGAACAGGGTTTCGGTCTGCCCCACGATGGGCGGCACGTTCGTCGTCGCTACCCGCCACACGCCCATGGCGGTGCTGGGGAAGTTGGTGGTGTGCCACGTCAGGCCGCTGGCGCCCGCGTCGGCGTACACGTTGGTGGCGATGTTGGTCCAGGTGCCGCCGCCGTCGGCCGAAAACTGCACCGTCACGACGGCGTTGCTCGGAATGCCCGGGAAGGCCCAGTAGAGCTTGGCCACGCCCCGGATGGTGCCGCCGTCGGACATGGTCAACGGCACCAGCATGCCTTGGCCGGAACTCTTGCTGGCTTCCGGCGTGTTGCCGTACAGGCCCACGTCGAGGCGGCCGCCGTTGGGCGCGGGTTCGTTGCCGAACGCCGCGGCGGGATCGCCGAGGTCGATCAGGCGGGACGTTGTCGCGTCGTTGGTCCGGAACTCGCCGGCAGCGGGATCGTAGCGGCCGTACTGGCTCTTCAGGTGGAAATCCATGGCCGCGGCGTTGGCGAACAGGGGATCGTAGCCGAAGCTGCTTTTATCGTTGGTGAAGCCGGTGCTGATTTGCCAGTCGATCAGGAAGCGGTCCGGCAGGCGGCCCCCGCCCCCGGCCACGTTCGCGCCTTCCGAAACCCGCACGTCGTTGTAGTCGGACGCCAAGGCCCCGCTGCCCAAATAATAGACGAACCGGCCTGTGCCGATGGCCTCCATAATGCTGCTCTTGATTTCGGCGGTGCCGCCCTGTCGGAACAGGTTGGCCCGGCCGTTGTCCCGGAGCAGGCTGTTCTGGACCCGCAGCGTGGCGCCGGTCTGGGCCTGGAGGCCGAACGTCGAATTGTGCTCCACGAGGGCCCGGCTCACGTCGACCTGGCTGCGGGGCCCGGCGAAGATCGCGTTGCTCAGGCAGTTCAGGACGCGGATCCAATTCATCGGCACGGAAACGCTGTTTTCGACCCAGATTCCGGACCACGAATTGGAGATCGTCAACGCCTCCAGTTGAATCCCTCCCGCCCAGGCGACCTGAATAACCGCCGAACCTACCGTCCGGCTGGCGCGGGCCAGGATGGTGCCCTGCAGGGGCGCCTGCGCGTTGCCGGTCACCCGCACGGGATTGTCCGCCGTGCCGGAATTCTTCAGGCCGACGACGATGGCTTCCGGCTCCTTGTAGGTCCCCGTGTCCACCCAGATCCGGTCCCCGGGTTCCAGGTCGAAGCGGTCGAAAACGGTGCGCAGCGAATCGAGCGGCGCGTTGGACGTGGCCATCCAGTTGGCGGGCGCCCCGCGCTCCGTACAGTACACGTTGTCGTTGGTGTAGGCCGTGCCGACGAACAGATTCAACGGATTGTTGCGAATGGCGAAGAAATTGGTCGATTGGGCGGTCCAGTTGGTGTTTTGCAGGCAGGTCACGCGCCAGATCGCCGCCGGCGTGTCCGGCAGCCCGGCCACGGTCCAACTCGCCGTTCCGTCGGTCGCGGGCACCCCGGAGGCCACGCCCACGCTCCAGGTGAGCCCCCCGTCCACCGACACCTCCACCGCCGCGGACTGGTTGGAAAACCCGCCGCCGGCAATCCAGCGCAAGGGAACGGTGGAATTGGTGACTTCGCCGGCATCGGCGTAGGACACCACCCGCAGCCACGGGGACGACAGGGCAATGCTGGCTTCCGCGGT
>JAKLIL010000147.1 GCA_022709625.1 Verrucomicrobiota bacterium | reverse complement strand
GAGATTGGCCGGGGGGACAATCTGGGTCCCGGCGGTAATGGAGGCGGTCACGAACGCATTGGTCGGCGAAAAATTGAAATGGCCTTGGAAATCCGCGCCCGGAGACGCATTTGTGGCCGGGCTGGAGAACAGCAGGTTGACGTTGGGGTCCTGGGCCCAACCGGCGCCCGCCAGGAGGAGCAGCGCCACGGCGGCCGTTTTCCAGATCGGGAGATTCAAGGCGACGGGGGCGGGAGACAGTGTTGTTTTCATGCGGCAACCGTGCTGGTTATTGAAGTTCCGTGGGGTTGAATGGTTTCCGGAAAAGCGGTGGAAATCATCATGGCGACGCCTCGCGCTGGGGGGCCAGATCCGAAACCGGCAGCAGATCGGGCGGTTCCGGAGCGGCGGCCGGAGGCAACGCCAATCGGGCGGCCTTGGCTGCGTTGATTTCAATCTTCGCTTCGGCCAGCAGATTGCTCTTGAAGGTCCGCTCGACCTCCTCCTGCTTGAGGCGGATGAGCCGCCGGCGCAGGCCGGGCGCCGTTTCCTCGTAGGGCGTCGCATAGGCGGGGCGCCGATCCGACTTCATGACGACGTACAACCCGTCCCCGGCGGAGATCACTTCGCTGACCGCGCCCGTTTCGAGCGCCATGCCGGCGGCGATCACGGCCGCCGGCTGCCGTCCTCCGTCGCCGGCATCGCCAAGCCAGCCGAGGTCGCCGCCCCGATAGCGGGTGGCCGGATCTTCGGAAAACCGCGCGGCCACGGAACCAAAACCGGGCACTTCGCCGTTGCGGGTGGCGACGGCGGGATCCGCCAGGAATTCCGCCCGCCCCCGTTCCAAATCTTCCCGGAGGGCAGCCTGCGTTTCCGCGGAATCGCGCGGGCTGACCCGCCGGTACAGCATGGCCAGCCGCGACATTTCCGCACGGGTATGGGCTTCCGGATGGGCGTCGTAATAGGCGCGGATCTCTTCATCGGTGACCTGGACCGCGTCCCGCGCCACCTGGAGCGTACGGTCCAGCCATTGTCCCAGTTGTTTGTTCTCCAACTCCCGCCGGACTTCGGGATCCTCCATGACTTCGGAACGTTCGGCTTTTTGCAGCATCGCTTGCCGTTCGACGAGTTCCTGCAGGATTTCGCGGGGTTGGCCCAAGGGCCGGCCGTGTTCCAGACGACGCTGGACCTCGAAGACGTAATCCTTTTCCGTAATTACGGCGTCGCCTACCCGCGCCAGCGGCGCGGGCGCGGCCGGTTCCTTCCGGCCGCAGCCTGTCGCCACCACCCCGGCGACCAACAGGGGCCACCAGGCCCAGCGAGGAGTGCCGCGGGGAAAAGGCTTCATGGGAGCAATTTCACTTCGACACCGATGAATACGGACTGCGCCTCGCCGGCCAACACCTCGTAATAGACCTGGGCGGGATCGTCCGAGCCGGCAGGAGCGGCCATCGGCGCCACGGACAACGGCTGCGCGTTCCAATCCAGGAGGTCAGCGGTGGCCATGACTCGGTACTGCACATCCGTAATGCCCACCGGCTTGCGGAACGTCACGCCCACCTTGCCATCCTGCCGGAACAGGCGCGGCAGGCCGTCCGGATCGGGCTGTTGGGGATCCAGGCCGAAGGCATAGCGCCGGAAGTGCGTGATCCCCGTGTTGTCCCCATCCGCGGCGGCAAACGCCGCAACATCCCCTGCGGCCTCGGGGAACTCTCGCAAGCGCCAGGCCGCAAAAGAATCGGAACGTTCGAGGATTGCCACCTGGGCGTGACCGGCGTCTGCCACCCGGTAGTTGGAATCCGGCTTGACGGTGATAACCACCGTTTCCATGCCCCCCGCCAAGACAGCGCTGCTCTTGGGTACGACCTGCAGCAGCGCCACGGTCTGATTCGGGGCCAGATAGACGAGGGTGGACAAGGCGTTGTAGTCGGTGCCATTGGATGCCGTACCTCCAATGGTCAGATGGATGACCACATCGCGATCGATCACGTCGCGCCGGGTAATCTGGAACGTCCCTGGCGAAGCGGTGTCCTTGACGGCGATGGGCTCGACCGCTTCGATTTCCACCAGCATCAGGAGGTCCTCGATGGTAACGGCAGCCTGGCTGGCCGCGCCGATGCGATAGCCGGTTCCCGCCGCCAAGGCCACTTGCGCGACTTCCGCCACCTCGGCGATGCCGTCCGTATAAGGCACGATCGGGATTTCCACTTCAGACGCGCCTGCCGGGATGGTTACGGTCGCCGGCACCAGTTGATAGTCCGTCCCATTCTGGGCCGAACCCGAAACGGTCAGATTCACCGCGAGTTCGTCCGCCAGGCTTCCGCGACGGGTCACGGCAATCAGTCCGGCCGAAGGCCCGTTCTCGCTGGCTTGCGGCTGGGTAGCGACCACGGAGATTTGCGGTTCCAGAATCAGCGCGCCGACCTGCAGGCGTCCGGACTCGACCAAATCGTACAAATCGGCATCGGCCGCGGCTAGACCCGGCAAAGCCACGGCCAGATTGGTATAGCCTACGCCGTTTCCGTCCAAATCGGTCTGGACCTTGACCACGCCGCCGGTCTGCACTACCCGCAGATACCGATGCGCATAGGCGCCGGGCGGGGCGGGAATCCGGGACAAATCCAGCATGTCCTGTTCCGCCACGCTGAAATCGGCAATGGCGAGTTGGCCCGCATTGAACGATTCGGCCACGAACCAGTCGGCCTCCGGCCCGCCCGCCATTGCGCCGTCGCCGGAATCGGCCACAAGCACGTCCCCGCGCTGGCCGCCGGAAAGGGACATGGATGCGGCGGAGCCGATGATCTTATAGGGCCGGTCATCGCCGTACGCGGCGAGATAATCGGCCAGCGCCGCGGAAGCAAGCCCCGCGCTCGGCGCGGACAAGACTTGATTGGTTTGCAGCGCCGAACCGTCGAGAACGACGTATCCCGCCGCCGCATCCAGATAGTTCTCCAGCCGCCGGGCTTCGAGCGGGCCCACGGATTCAGGGATCTGGTCGGCGGGTTCATAGGCCAAGAGCTGGACCTTGCCCTCGCAGGCGGGATGCTCCGGATTTTCGTCGCGCACGGCAACGGCGAAGAACCCGGGGGCTTTGCCCGAGCCGTCGGGATCGTACACCACGCGGCCCTTTTGCAGATCGGTCTGGGTGAACGTACTGCCTACCGCCAAAATCGCGTCGGACTGGTCCGGATTGGCCTGCGCGTTCCGCAAGGAGAGGGTTCCCGCCAGCGAGAGTGCCGTCACGGTGTAGACCAATTGGTCGGCCGAACTGTCCAGGTCGGCGGTTTCCAGCAAGACGCCGGTGGTGCCGGAGGGGTAGACGACGATTTCGTCGGTCAGCAATTCCGGGGTCCGGGCATCGCGGGTGGGATCGAGCCCGCGCAGATAGGAAGCCAATGCGGAAAGGCCGTCGCCGCGGAGGTCGGTGCTGGCATCGCCGGGATTCTGCTTGTCCAGCCCGTAGAGGTCCTCCCACCAATCGGGAATGCCGTCGCCGTCGGAATCCACCGCCGCGCGGTCGAGGCCCAGGTCCATCCGGTAGGTGGCGGTGCGCAGGAGTTGTTCGGTGGTGAACGTGCTGCCCGCCGGACCCAGCAGCATCGCCAACTGTCCATCCACCTTGACCGCGGCATGCAGATTGACCTGCGGCACGGGCGGCATCGGCACGCCGCCCGAATCCGCGGCCAAGCCGAGCGCGATGGCCGAGTGCGGCACGTTCAGGCGATAGGAGTAGGCGCCGTTGTACAGGGGATACAGCGAGGTTTCCAGCGTCACCGGCACCCCGTCGTAGCGCAGGATGGTCCACGACAATTTACCCGTGGTGATCAGGAAATCCTGCGCCGAAGCGGTGCCCAGCACCTTGCCGTAGAAGACGGTTTGGGGTTCGCTGACGTCCTGCGCCCGCAGGCCCGGGGCCGCGCCAGCGAGGATCAGGGCGACGAGCGCGCCGGCCAGCACGTTGCGTTGGGTTTGCCTAAAGTTGATCGAAGTGTTCATGGCGTTGGTTCCTTCCCGCGCTCAATTCCCGCTGAACCCGTAGGTGGAGAAAATCAGTTTGATGTCGGTGACCTGGTCGATGAAGCGGTCGAGCCCTTCGTTGGGATCGCTGTTGAGGGTAAGGCCCGGAATGATGAGCAGCCATTCGGTGTTCCAGACGGAGCGTCCGACCAGCCGGGTGTCGTAGACGAGTTCGTCGAGGTCCACCTCCGCTTCGGCGTTGTGATAGGCCCGGAAACTGGAGAAGCGGCGCGGCGACCCGATCCGCCCGTTCAGGCTGTCGAGCAACGGCGTGAAACTGCAGCGGTCCAGCGCCGCATCGACCGACGGCAACGGCACCGGGACCTGCTGGTCCACGACGTTCCACACGCGCACCTGGTCGGGGGTGGCGCTGTTGGCGATTGACATGATATCCGCGCCCACCGGAATCAAGTACACGCGCGGCGCCGCCGGCAGATCGTTGAGGACGTCGTCGGAGAGGTAATCGGAGAACCACACGCCAACTCCGCGAATCTTGTTGGCAAACACCGAAGGATCGTAGGCGTGGTCGCCGCCGCTGAGGGGATGGCCGAAGACGTTCTGCCCCGCCAGAATGCGGGTGCCGAACCGCAGGACCAGGCCCGGCTCCACCGCCGCATTCCCGTCGGCATCGATGTCCGCCGCAAACGGCCGGGCATAATAGCGGTATTCGGGGATCTCCCAAAGGTTGTCCACGCGCGCATTCTCCAGGGTCTGGCGCCAGAGGGCGTCCGCTTCCTCCCCGCCGCCAGGGAACTGGTTGTCGCCCACGGGCTGGGTTTCCCCGCTGGGCAGGATGCGGAACAACTCGGTGCGCAGCGACAGCTTGCCGGTCTCGTACTGCGGGTTGCTGAAGCCGAGCTGCCCTTTCAGCGAATCGTAGTTGATGCGAAGCCAGGCCAGCGCCTCGGCCAGACCCCCCTCGCCCATTTGCGGCACGCTGTCCGCGCCCTGGCCGAGGGTCCGGGCCTGGATGATGTCCGAAAAGAGCGCGCTGGGCGATCCCGGATCATCCGGGCTGAAGTTGCATTCGTAGTCGTAGGCCTTGGCGGCAAGATAGGCATAGCGGGCGGCGATTTCGAACATGCCGTTGTAGGATTGCAGGGCATGGTTGCGCGCGACCCGGAAGGTCATGTCCTGGTAGCGGTTCAACTGGGTCTTGGCCGCCACGCGCTTGTTGAACGCGGCGCGTTCATCAATCAGCTTCGCGCCCTTCGCGACCGTGGACCGGTAGCGGTCGGACAGCGCGCGCAGGTTTTCGATTTCCTTGAAGATGGCGATGCGCTTGATCGGCTCGTCGCCCACGAGGTCTTCCAGCTCCTTGAGCATTTCACGATTGGACTGGGTCCGCTCGGTCGCCTCGTTGGCCATGTCCTTTTCAGCCTCGTAGATTTCCAGGCCGATTTCCG
>JAKLIL010000146.1 GCA_022709625.1 Verrucomicrobiota bacterium | reverse complement strand
GCCCCGCACGATTTGCCCGTGCGGCGACTGGACGAACTCGGGGCCGCCCGGACGCCCAACGTCGCTTGGCCCTGAGGCGGAACCATGGTGGGCTTCGTCGTGGATAGCGCTCCGCTGGACGTCTTCGGGCAGATGGCCTTGGACGAGGCGCTGGCCCATGCCCGGCTGGACGCGTTTTGTTTGCGTTTTTACCGCTGGGAGGGCGTGGGCGCCACGTTCGGCTATGCGCAGCGCATCCGCGAGGTGGAGCAGGCCTTGCCGCCGGCCCTTGCCGGCCGCGCGACCCGGCGACCAACGGGCGGCGGCATCGTCTTGCATGGCGACGATCTGACCTTCTCCTGCGTGTTTCCGGATGGCGGGACGTGGCGGCCGCTGGCGATATACCGGCGGTTGCATGCCGCCGTCTTGGCGGGGTTGCGGACGGCGGGACTGGAGGCTTCGTTGTGCGCGGAAGGCGTGCGTCCCGTCCCGCACGGACCGGGCGGGGCATCCCAGTGCTTCGTCCAGCCGGTGGCGCTGGACATCCTGTCGGCGCAGGGAAAGATATTGGGCGGGGCGCTCCGCCGCCATGGCCACACGGTGCTCTATCAGGGTTCGCTCCAGTTGCCGGACGCGCGGAAGCGGGCGGCGGAACTGGAAAACGAGATCGCGAACGCCCTGGCCTCCGCCTGGAATCTGGACTGGGAACGGCGCAGCGTGGATCGTGCCGCCCTGGCCGATGCGCAAATCCTGCGGCGCAAATACCGTTCCATGGAGTGGATCCGGAAGCGGTAAGACCATGGCTGTCGCCTGGCCGGGCGCGCGCCCGCCGGCGAGGGATACGCCGCCGCCTGGTTTTCAGGCGTGCATGTCGCGGCCGGACGGCTATCATTTGCGGGCATGGCAGAACCTCTGGTCAGCGTCGTCGTGGGAGTTTTCAACAAGGAGCGCTACGTGGGCGAGTGCCTGCGGAGCGTGTTGGCGCAAACCTACTCCCATTTCGAACTCATCGTGGTGGACGACGCCTCGACCGACCAAAGCGTGGCTGTCGTCCGGCAGTTGGCCGATCCGCGGATCCGATTGGTTGTCCGCAGCGAAAACAGCCGTTTGCCGGCGATCCCGCGGAACCAAGGCATCCAGATGGCCACCGGAGCCTATCTGGCTTTCCTGGACGCGGACGATCTCTGGCTGCCGGACAAACTGGCCATGCAAATGGCCTATCTGAAGACGCACCCCGAATTTCCTCTCGTGCATGCCGCCTGCATGGTGATGGATGGCGAGGGGCGCTCCCTCCATCTGCGGCACGCCGGTTGCCTGCCGCCGGCCGGCGATTGCCTGATGCCCTTGCTGGAGCATTGCTGGATCAGCATCAGCACGGTCATGGCCACGAAGGCACTGGTGGACCGCGTGGGCCTTTTCGACGAGGATCCGGCTCTGCGTGCGCGCGAGGATTACGATTGGTTGCGGCGGGCGGCGAGCGTTGCGCCGTTCGGCGTGCTGGAGGATTGCCTGGCCAAGTATCGGGTGGCGGACGCCAGCATCAGCCACGGCACGGGCAATTGGCGGGCCGCGCCGCGGGATTTTTTGTCGCATCGGGATGCCCTCCGCCATGGCGCGCGGTGGGGCGGCCGGATTTCCCCCGGCCGCTTGGCGGAGATCGCCTTCGGGGCGGCCGAGGAAAATGCCTACCATTGGCGCGCCCGCAACGAATTCGGCCGGGCGGCGTGGTTCGCATGGCAGATGTTGCGTCTCGCGCCCTTTCGGGCGGGGGGATGGCGCCAGTTGCTGGCGGCGGGATTGCGCCGGGGCCATGAGTAGCCCGCCCGTCTTCCTGATCGATTTCCTGCGGCCGGATTTTTCGCCGTATTCGAGCCTCACGCCCTTGGCCGAACTGCTGGGCGCGGAAACCCTGGTGTTCCGGCCCGTGTGGGCACGCGTCCTGAAAAAAAGCTGGACGCTTGGCCAAGCCCTGCGGAATTGGGGCATCCGCCGGTACGGTTCCTATTGGAACGCCTTGCTGCCGGGGTGGAACGAGGCCTGTTTCCTGCGGCGGTTGTCCGGCCGCGCGGGCGGATGTCCGGTCCATTTCTGGTGGGGGGAATTCGCGGCGCCGCGGCGGGTTGCTCCCTACCATCGCCGGGGCGCGCGGGTGATCGTGAGCGTGCATTGCAGCGCGCGGCGGTGGGATTCGGTCTGGTTGCGGCCGGACGGCTACGCGCAAGCGGACGAAGTGGTGCTGACGTCCGAGAGCCAACGGCCCTTCGTGGCGCGGCATGTTCCGGCGGAGCGGATCCGCACCATCCTGCACGGGGTGGCGGCCGACTATTTTTCTCCGCCTGCCCGGCGCGAAGTCCGGCCGGCGCGGTTCCAAATGTTCATGCTGGGCGACACCGAGCGCGACCATGAATTCGCGGCGGCCGTGGCGAAACGGCTGCCGGCCGAGCGGTTCGAGTGGCGGATCCGGACGGTCTCGCACGAGAAAGCCTGCTATGCCGGCATTCCCTGCGTCAACCTGCTGCCGCGATTGTCGGACGCGGACATGCTGGAGGAGTACCGGCAGGCGGACGTGTTGGCGATGCCCATGCTGGACAGCGCGGCCAACAACGTGATTCTCGAAAGCATGGCGTGCGGCACGCCGGCAATGGTCAACCGCACCGGCGGCGTGCCTGAATACGTGAGTCCAGCGTGCAATTTTCTGATGGATGGCGCACGCAACGCCGACGAATGGATTGAAAAGCTGCTTTGGTTGGAACAGAATCGCACGGTGTCGGAAGACATGCGGCCGGCCACGCGGATATGGGCTGAGCGGTTCGACTGGAAGACGATCGCCGCGGATTACCGGGCGATGTATCGGGACGTGCTGGCCCGCGGGTGATGGAACGGCTGGACTATTTTTTACGGCGCTTGTTGCTGATGGTGCCGACGTTTGCCGGGATCACCTTCGCCTGTTTCGCGCTGTGCCAGGCGGTGCCGGGCGGACCCGTGGAGCAGGCGTTGGCGCGGATGCGGGGATTGGGCGCGGCCGAAGCCGGTCGCAGCCCCCATGCGGGTGCCGCGGTTTCGGCGGAACAGCGGAAGGCGCTGGAGGCGCATTTCGGCTTCGACCAGCCGCTGCTGCGCCGTTACTGGCATTGGCTGGCGCGGGACAAGATGGGGCTCGCGGCGCGATCCTACAAGTATCCCAACAAGACTGTCGGCCGGTTGATCGCGGACCGGTTCCGGATTTCGCTGGTGTTCGGGATTTCCGGTTTCGTGCTCACCTACGCGATTTGCATTCCGCTGGGGATCGCCAAGGCGCTGCGCCACGGCAGCGTTTTCGATGCGGCCAGCAGCGCCCTGGTGTTTGCCGGCTACGCGATTCCCGCCTTTGCCTTCGGCATGTTGCTCAAACTGATGTTTGCGGGCATGGGCGCGGGGTTCTGGGACGTCCTGCCGGCGGCGGGCGTGGTTTCCGTCGACTACGAGCTGCTGTCCCCATGGGGCAAGTTCAAGGATCTGGCGGCGCATTTCGTGTTGCCGGTGTCGTGCTATGTGATCGGCAATTTCGCGGTTCTGACCCTGCTGATGAAGAATTCGCTGCTGGAACAGATCGGCCAGGACTACGTCCGCACCGTGCTGGCCAAGGGCGGCAGCCTGCGGCGAGCGGTGTGGGGCCACGCCTTCCGCAACGCCCTGATTCCGATTGCCACGGGTTTTGGCGGCGTGCTGGGAATTTTGTTCGCGGGGTCGGTGCTGATCGAGAAGGTGTTCGAGATTCCGGGGATGGGTCGCCTCAGCCTGGAAGCCATCGTCGGGCGCGACTACATGGTGTTTATGGGCATCTTGGCCGTCACCTCGGTGCTGGGGCTGCTGGGCCGGCTGCTGTCGGACGCCTGCTATCTGTGGATCGATCCGCGGATCCAGTTCGATTGAGACGGGAAGGCAAGATCCAATGGAAGACCAAGCAGGAAATCAGGAAACCCAGGAAAGCAGGAAAGGGCAAATGGGGGATTGGCCTGACAAGGAGATCACGGACAAGATTCTTGCTGCTGCAATCCGGGTACATCGGGAACTGGGGCCGGGTTATCTGGAATCGATTTACGAAGAAGCTCTGTGTGTCGAGTTGGCGGCCATGGGATTGGCCGTCGAGCGGCAGAAAAGCGTGGAAATCCATTATCGCAATCAGATCGTTGGCATGCATCGTCTGGACTTGTTGGTGGAATCCAGGGTGGTTGTGGAATTGAAGGCCATCGAGGAATTCGAACCGATTCATTTTTCCATTGTCCGATCGTATTTAAAGGCGACAGACTTGGAAACAGGGCTGCTGTTGAACTTTCATTCCGTGCCATTGGCCATCAAACGGATTGGCCGTGAATACAAAGGCCCTGGCCCATGAATAATTTCCCGTGTTCATGGGTTTCCTGTTTTCCTGATTCGTTCGGGTCGATTGACGCATGAAATGGTCCTTCCACCCGGTGACGCGGCAGCGGTGGGCGCGTTTCCGGGGAATGCGCCGGGGCTGGTGGGCATTCTGGATTTTGGGCGGGGCCTACGCCGTGAGCCTTTTCGCAGAGGGGCTGGCCAACGACAAGCCGTTGTGGATCCGTTTTCGCGGCCGATCCTATTTCCCGGTTGCAACGTTCTATCCGGAAGACGCGTTTGCAGGCAACGGACGGATGACGCGGCCGGATTACCGGGCGCTGGCGGCCAGCCCGGCCTTTGCGCCCGGCCGCGGGAACCGGATGGTTTGGCCGTTGATTCCGTTTGGGCCCTTGGAAAGCCTGGCGCCGACGGAGATCGATTTGCCGGAAACGACGACGGTAACGGCCACGCCCGTAGCCCGCGTGGCGTCGGTGGACGTCGACGAGACCGGCCGGATCGTACGCAGCCTGGGCGACGCGGAATCGTTCGGTCTGCGGGCCGGCGCGCCCGTCGGCGCGCTGCCGGATCCCGTCCGGGCAGGCATGGCGCGGCGTTTCGCCAATCTGCCGGCGGCGGCGGCGGATGCGGAGTTCGACCAGGCCTGGATTTCGCTTTCGCCCTACGAGCCCCGACTCGCTTCGCCGGAACGGGTGCGGCTGACGTTTCGGGATGAACTGGTCGCCGGCACGGCGAAAACGGCCGTCGTAGACGACCGGAATCCCGTTTATCCGGAGGGTTTTCCCGAACCGGGTACACCCGGGTGGTCTTTCGCCACGGTCAAGGAACAGGTGCGGTTTCCGTTCCGGCCGTCGCCGGGCCACCCGCTGGGCATCGATTCGTCGGGACGCGACGTGGCGGCGCGGATGCTGTATGCCCTGCGGACCTCGCTGTCGTTCGGAATGTTGCTGGTACTGGCAACAATGGCGCTGGGCACCGCGGCCGGGGCCGTGCAAGGCTACTACGGCGGCAAGGTGGATTTGCTGGGACAGCGGTTCATTGAAATCTGGGAATCGCTGCCGTTCATCTACGTCTTGATCCTGC
>JAKLIL010000145.1 GCA_022709625.1 Verrucomicrobiota bacterium | reverse complement strand
ATCCACGCTCAAGCCGCCCCCGTTTTCGTCGTAGTGGCTCGTTTCGCCCTCCAGGCGCGTATGCCCGTTGGCCAACGTAAAGCCGACCAGTCGGCCGGCCGCCATGAAAACGCACCGGACCGCGTTCGATCCTCGCGGGCCTTGTCCGCGGATGATCGTCGCCTCCGGCCCGTTCACGCTGCGCACCGTGATGTCGTTGGCGATGACCACCCGATTCAGCAACAGATGCCCCGGCGTTACCCGCGTTCCGGTTTCGTAGACCCCGTTGCTCACCCACACCGTATCTCCCTCCGCCGCGAGATCGACCGCCGCCTGGATCGTCCGCTTGGCCGTGGCCCATGAGGTGCCGGCCGCCGAGTCGTCGCCATCCGTTGCGACGTACCAGTCGCCCGCGGGAACGGGACCCGCCATGGCGATCGTCTGCGTGGCGCTGGCGATGTTGCCGCACCGGTCCGAGGCCGTCCAGACGCGGGTAATGGTTCCGGGGCAATCGCCGGTGGAGGTTTCGGTCATGGTCACGGCGAGGGGGCGGCGCACCAGCGCGCCTATTCCCGCCGCCGACAGCGCGCGCCGGTAGATGCGCACCTCGTCCAATTGGCAGGCGGCAAATGGTCCCAAGGGATGGCTGGCATGGTCGCGGGAACCGATGAACAGGTCGGCTCCGAGGTCGTGCTGCAACGGCAGGTCGTACGCTCCTGTCGCGGCGAGCATGCCATCCACGTACACGTTCATGACGGGCTGGGCAAAAGTGGCGGCGACATGGTGCCACTTCCCTAACTCCAGGGGCCGGTCGGAATCCAACAGCCGCTGCCAGCTCCCGTTCCCCAGCGCCAAACGTACAACGCAGCCCGGAGTCACTTGCAGGGAATACGCTTCGTTGTCGTTGTACCCCAAGTTCCGCTTGAAGATCACCGGCGCCACGTCGACCGGCGGGACGTCCAACTTGATCCAGGCCGCCAGCGTGACCGCTTCCGGCATCAGCGATTCGCTGGACGGTGCGCGAACATAGGCGGTGGCGCCGTCCAGCCGCACCCCCTGGCCCTGTACGCCCGGCCCCAATTCCGCCGCAACCAATCGGCCGTCGTTGCCCTGGCCGCTTGCATCCGCAACCACGCCATCCTTGACGGTCTCGAAGGTATAATGCAGGACCAAATCGTTTCGCAGCCAGCCCGCCAGCGCGTCGTCCGCTTCGACGCGGTCTGGCGCCGCGGACATGCGGTGGGGCATGTCTCCCGGCCATGGATGGATCGGCGGGAAACCGCAATTCCCTGCGTCCAAGGCGAATACCCGGGCCGGAGGCGGCACCGCGCCGCATTCCACCGTGATGTCGCCGGGCACGCCGACGAGCACCGGCGGCTCCGCATCCACCACGGTGATCGTCTGGGTAGCGCTGGCCGTGGCGCCGCACGGGTCCGTCGCGGTCCAGACGCGGGTGATGATGCGCGGACATTCGCCGGCAGACGTTTCCACCATCTTCACGGGGATTTCCCGCCCGCCGGGACCGATCTCGAACTTCGACCGGGGCACCCACACGCGCGTAATCACGCGGGGGCAGTCGCCTTCGGCCGTTTCTTGGATTTCGCAGGGCACCGCGCCGCGCTGAAGCGCGGCCACTTCCGCCGGCGAAAGCGCCCGGCTGAAAATCATGACTTCGTCCAGATAGCCGCCGTCGGGCCCTACCGAACCGGGATGCCCGCCCAGCAAAAGCCGGCCGGAGAGCACGGTGTCGAGCGGTCCGTGCAGTTCGTTCTCGCCGTCGCTCGGCCAGCCGTCGATGTATAGGCAGTGCCGACCCGCGCCTTCATAGACGTAGGCCAAATGGTGCCAACTTCCCGGTCGGATCAGTTTCCAGGCGGTCAGCGCCACGCCGCCGTGCTG
Organism: Verrucomicrobiota bacterium; assembly: GCA_022709625.1. Lineage (GTDB taxonomy): Bacteria > Verrucomicrobiota > Kiritimatiellia > CAIQIC01 > Lenti-01 > Lenti-01. Next base: position 3,548 of record JAKLIL010000145.1, on the reverse strand, counting down.
GGTGAAGTAGAACTGGTTCCGGTCGTTCCGCCAATCTACGCCCAACCCGCACATCTGGTTCCACATGGGCGTTCCGTAGCTCAACAGCCCCGTGACCTCCTCCGGATAGAGCGTATCCAGCTTGATCCACATGGCCATGGTCCGGGGCGCGTCGCCGCTGGGCAATTCGGCATCCGGGGCCACGATGCACTGGGTGTTGTTGTCGAACCGGAAGGCGCCGCCGCGCGGGCCATAGGGCACCCATGTCGCGCCCTGTACCTGGCCCGTGCGGCCATTCCCGCTGGCGTCCTGCACACCCCCCCCCAGGTTTCGATCGAACGGATAGTACAAAACCAGATCCTTGGCCAACGCCGGCACCTGGCAGCCGCCACTGGCTTTGGCCGACGGCGGGGGCGGGATGTCGCGACATGATACGGTTACATCCGTCGCAGGCGGATCGAAGACAATTTGCAAGGGAACCGTCCCTCCCCTCGTTCCCGTGGCAAGAGCCAGCCCCACCAATCCTGCGATTCCCCAGCCATGCCATTGCCTCATGTTCATTGCGCACCTCCGGACCCGATACGCCAGCAACCGGTGTAACGGCTCAAATCAAGCGGTATGAGTATACCGGCTGGGACCAGCCGTTGGCAATCGCTTATATACGCCATTCCGGGTAATGCGTTTTCCCGGGATCGCTTTTCCCGTGGCGCCAACCAACGGGATAAGGTAATTTCTCCCAACTTCAAGTTCAAAGAAAGGACCGCGCCGTGAAGAAAATCCCGCTGGGCTGCTTGATTGGCATCCTCTTTGTCGCCGGCCCCGCGCAGGCCGCCCGCTATGGCTTGTTCGTTGGCCTAAGCCAATACAATACGACCTATATATCCTCGGACAATTGGTTGGACTATTGCGACGATGACGCGGGCGCCATGCGCACCAACTTCATCGCCAAGGGGGGCGGGTGGGCCGCTTCGAACACCACCCTGCTGGTCAATTCGGACGGCACCAAGGCCGCCACCCGCGCCGCGCTGACCAACTACGCCGCCAAGGCCGTGTCCGGAGACGTGGTTGTCTTTTTCCAGTCCAGCCACGGCGGCAACGACGATCTGACCCAAGCCGATGTTTATCTCTGTTCCTATAACGCCGATTACACGGAAGACGAATTGGCCGCGGACCTTTCCAAATTCAAGGCGGGCGTGAAGGTAATCGTGATCGTGGATGCCTGCCATTCCGGCGGGCTTTTCTTCGAAACCCTAGGTTTGAAAGGGAAAAAAGCTCCCCGCCCGCCGGTCCGCGACTGGAATCTCGCCGAACGCGTCGCCGACCGTATGAAAGCCATCCGCGCCGCCCGCCTGGCGGCCGACCCTAAGGGTGCAGCGAAACTGATCGCCCCCGAGGAAGTCGGCTGGATGACAGCCTGCGCATACGATCTCTACTCCTACGAGGACGACAGCATCGCCCACGGCTGGTTCACCTATCGCCTGTTGCAAGGGTTCGATTACGGCGATACCACCGGCGACGGTTGGGCGACGTTCCAGGAATTGTTCGACTTCGCCTATGCGCGCATTCCCTACGACGACCAAGTGCCCCAGGACTCCAACGCCGCGATCCTCGCCACCGTGGCCGGCACGGCCGGTTCGGCGCCTCCGGGCGATGCCTGGGACTACACGGACAACGTCGTGGAAGGGGCCACTTCCATCGGCCCCGCCGTTCGCGATTTCCAGACGACTGCCGTCCACACCTTCCGAAAGGACTTGGACGAATCCGACTTCCTGGCCATTCCGGTCATGAAAAACCGCTGCTACACCTTCCGCAGCACCAATTCGACCTGCGACGTCGATGCCTACCTGTACACCTATTCGCCCAGCGACGACCAACGCCTGATCCGCCGCGCCTACGACATCGCCTACCCCGACAATCTCGAGTTCGAGATGGTCTACAAGGCCGCGGCCTCGGGAACGGTGTACCTGCGCGTGCGCCCCTTCTTCGGAACCGGCTCCACGGGATCCTATGCCGTGGCCTACGCGAACGTCGGCGACGCCGATTCCATTGCCAGCCTGTCCAATGGGCTCCCGGTCTTCATCGCCTCCCTCGAAGCGGGTACAGACGAAATGTACCGCCTGCCCATCCCCGCCGGACAGACCGATCTCGCCATCCGCCTCAGCGGCGGAACCGGCGACGCCGATCTCTACGTCAGCCGCGGCTACCTGCCCATCTACAACCAGGATTATCTGAGCGTCGAATCCGGCAACGCCGAGGCCATCGACGTCGTCGGCCCACCCGCCGGCGAATGGTTCATCCAGGTCTACGGCTACGAAACCAGCTACGACCTGACGCTGCAGGCCACCTACTCCCCCGGCGCCGCCACCATCGGGGCCGCCTCCAACGCCGCCTCCCAGGCCGCCTTTGCGATTGATCTCACCAACAACGCCCGCGTATCGATCTACTCCGCCACCAATTTTCTCCCCACCGGCCACTGGAACTGGGCGGTGCGCAGCAACGCCGCCAAGGTGGTCAACGGCCAGGTCTTCCTTGAGCTGAACCCCGCCGCCGCCGGCCAAATCATCTCCGTCGGCCGCCCCCTCGATTTCTAGCGCCGGCCGCCCGCGCGCTTTCCGCTTTACTCCTAAACCCGTCCGTTTTTTAATCGGTCGCGTTCCTTTTAGAGTTGTCACGCGATGTTCAAGAAAACGGTCACACCCCGGTTCGGCGACGTGGACGGCCTGCGCCACATCAACAATACCCGTCTGCCGATCTGGTTCGAACTGGGCCGCGATCCGTTCTTCCGCTACTTCAATCCCGACCTGCGCCTCGAGAACTGGAACCTCATCATGGCGCACATCGACGTGGATTTCCTCGTGCCGATGCGGTTGGGAGCGGACGTCGAAATCCGCACCTGCGTCGGCAAGATCGGCACCACCTCGTTCACCGTGTACCAGGAAGCCTGGCAGAACGGCGCGCTGGGGGCCAAGGGCAACGCGGTGGTCGTCCACTACGACTTCCAGCGGAAACAACCCCTGCCCATTCCCGCCGCCATCCGCCGGCAATTGGAGGAGCACCTCGCATGAAACGCCGCCCCCCGGGAATGACCCTCGTCGAATTCAGCATCCTGCTGGCCATGGTTCTTTTGGTCGTGGCCATTTCCGTGCCCGCGCTGTTCAAGAACCAACAGCAAAAGCGCGCGGCCCAGTGCGCCATGAATCTCGACGCCATCAACGCCGCCTGCAAGAAATACGCCTCGGCGCAAGGCGCGTTTCCCAAGACCTTGGCGGACCTGGTTCCGGATTATCTGCCGGAAATTCCCGCCTGCCCCGCCGCGGGCACCTATGTTATCGGCACGCCGGAAGGCGATCCGCCAACGTGCTCCGTTCCGGGCCACCATTTGTAGCCGCGAAAGGATTCCCCATGGGCAAAGCCAAATACCGCCGGATCCTCCTGAAACTCAGCGGCGAAGTCCTGCGCGATCCGCAGACCGGCGATTGCCTCTCCGACGCCGTGCTCGCCGAAATGGCCGCGCAGGTCAAGGCCGTCCGCCAGATGGGCGTGCAGGTCGGCGTCGTCATCGGCGGCGG
>JAKLIL010000144.1 GCA_022709625.1 Verrucomicrobiota bacterium | reverse complement strand
CCTTGACCGGCACCGGCAGAACGACCAACTGGATGCCCCGGGCCTGGAGCTGGCGGTGGAAATCGAGGACTCCGCGCACGGGATCGGGCTGCGGGGGCCGGTGCCATTCCGAGCCGCCGGCGGCGCGACGCTGCAATTGCCGGGGGGCGAGGAATCCGGGACCGGCGAGATGGTCGATGTCCGGCCGGTAATACAGCCAGCCGTCCCGGCCGACATAGGCTTTTTCGTTGCCCACCCCGAGCCCGCGGGACAGCAGGGTTTGGACGCCGGGCAGCGTGGCGGCCATGATCCAGGACGAGGAATCCAGCCATTCGTCGGTGGCGTGGATGCCGCGCAGAACTTCCGCATTCGCGGCGAAGACGCGCCGGAGCCAAGGCTGGCCGTCCGTTTTACGCCACTGGTCCGGCAGCCGCCCGAGGCTGTGCGCCAGCGGCGGCGCCTGGCGCGCGCCGCCGCGCGCGGCCGCGCGTGCCGCTACCCAGTGCTGGACCGGCATCCAGCCGAATGCCACCACGAGGAAAAACGCGGCCAGGACCAGCGCCAACGGCCGGGACACGGCGGTGCGGCCGATTTCCTCCCGGGCGATTTCTTCGCGGGTCAGTTGATGGGTGTGTGCGGTGGCCATGGCTTAGAAGATGAAGTAAATGAAGGGATTGAAGGCTTGGGTGGACAAGGCAACAACGGCCAGCACGAAGACGATCAGGATCAAAATGGTTTTGCCCGGAGTCAGGACCCGGGTCCAGTCCCAGGTTTGGGGCAGCGCCCAGACCGCGACCGCGCTGATCCCGAACATCGCGACATAGTACGGCCGGTAGATCAACCCGCGCGCCAGCAATCCGCCGTCGGAAACCGCGCCCAGTCCAAACATGCTTTGGAAGTAAGCCACGGCGGCGGGCAGGTCCGGCGCGCGGAACAGCACCCAAGCGAACAGGACGAGCACGAATGTGCACGCCACCCGCAACGGCGGGGGCAGGAAATGGTACGGCGCCCGCTTGCCGCCGAGCCGTTCGGCCATCAGCAGGCCGCCGTGGAACGCGCCCCACAGCACGAAGGTCCAGGCCGCCCCGTGCCACAGGCCGCCCAGCAACATGACCAGCGCGAGATTGATCGCGGTGCGGCGCGGACCGCCCCGGTTGCCGCCCAGCGGAATGTAGAGGTAGTCCCGCAACCACGACGACAGCGAGACATGCCAGCGGCGCCAGAATTCGGTGATCGACTGCGAACGGTACGGCGAATCGAAATTCTTCGCGAAGACGAATCCCAGCATCAGGCCCAGCCCGATCGCCATGTCCGAGTAGCCGCTGAAGTCGAAATAGATCTGGAAAGCGTAGGCGGAGACGCCGTACCAGGCGTCCGACGCCGCGATGCCCGTTGCGCCGAACACCGTGTCCGCGATCTTGCCGCACGGGTTGGCCAGCAGCACCTTCTTGGCGAGGCCCAGCGCCAGGAACGCGACGCCCCGGGAGAATTTCTCCAGGGTGTGGGTCCGGTGGCGCAGCTGGCCGGCCACCTCGGAAAACCGGATGATCGGGCCGGCAACCAGCTGCGGAAACATGGAGATGTAGCAGGCGAAATCGATGAAATTGCGGATGGCGGCGGCATGGCCGCGGTAGACGTCGATGGTGTAGCTCATCGACTGGAAGGTGTAGAAACTGATGCCCAGCGGCAGGGTCACGCGCAACAGCAACTCGAGCCGCGCGGCGTCCCAGCCCAGGGCGGCGACCAGGGCGTTGTAGCTGTCGAGGCCGAAGTTGAAGTACTTGAAAAAGCCCAGCAGGGACAGGTTGGACACCACGGAGAGCGCCACGGCCGCCCGCTGGAGGCGGGTCCGGGGCCCGCCGGGCACCGGCATGGCCACCGCGTCGCTCCAACCGCCGCCCGGCGGCCATGCGATCGCCAGACCCGCGACATAGTCGATCAGGGTCGAGACGAACATCAGCACCATGAACAGCGGATTGGCCCAGCCGTAGAAGACGTAGCTCAGGACCGTCAAGACGAAATGCTTTGCCCGGCCCGGAACCGCGTAGTACAACAACATGGCAACGGGCAGGAAAACGAACAGGAAGATGTTCGAGCTGAATACCATGGCGGCCAACCAATCTAAACCATGAGCCCGCGGCCTTGTCACTCAAAACCGCTTGTCCGCGGCCTGATCCCGCTGGCGGCGCTATTGTTGTGGACCGCCACGGCGTCGGGGTCCGGCGAAACCGCCCGGGAATTGCGGGCGTATGTCGGCGCACCGGCCAAACTGGCGTGGATCCGGCAGGTCGAGGGCGCCGGCAACGATCCATTTTGCTGGGAAAAACGGCATGTTCTGATGGCGCTGGACACCGAAGAAGCCGGCGGCGAACGCATCCTGCTGGGCCGGGTCGACAACTACCATCGGCCGCTCATCGGGCCGCGCGGAGATCGCGTCGTCTTCAGCCAGCATTCCAGCCGCCGTTTCTACCAAATCAACTGGGATGGTTCGGGACTGGCCGAATTGGGGGAAGGCTACGCCCTGGACTTGTGGCAGGATCCCGACACCGGCCGGGAATGGATCTACTACACCGTCACGGGCACGGACGGGTTGGAAAAGCACAAGGGCAACGTCGTGTGGCGCAAACCACTCGACGGCGCGGGGCCGCCCGAAAAAACATGGGACCGCACCGCCATCACCGTCGACAATTTCCAGCTGTCCGCCGACGGACGGCATGCCTGCGCGCAGTTTCCCCACCCGCGGGCCGGAATCGCCGATCTGGCCAAGCAAAAGTGGTCGCCCCTGTCGCGAGGCTGCTGGACCTCGATGGCCCCGGACAACAGTTATTGGACCTGGGTGTTCGACGGCAAGCACCGCAACGTGGCCATCGCCGATCCGCGCACCGGGAGCAATTGGACGGTGGATGTCCATTCCGCGCCCGGCATCGACGGCTACGAGGTCTACCATCCGCGCTGGAGCAATCGGCGCCGCTACTTGGCCCTGACCGGCCCGTACAAAACCGGGCGCCGGGGCCAGAACCTCATCGGCGCGGGCGGACCGGGCATCGAAGTCCTCGTTGGCCGCTTCGCCCCCGCCTACGACCGCGTCGAAGCGTGGTTTCAAGCGACGCGCAACGACTGCGGGGATTTCTATCCCGATCTCTGGATCGAGCCCGGCACCAACGCCGCCGCCGTGGCCGCCGCGACTCCGCCGGCCGCCGCCCGGGCGGTCTCTTGGCCGGCCGTTTCCGACGGCTTGCTGTTCGTCTGGGACCACGCCGGCCGGCCCGATGAAATCGAGGGCCCCGACGGCATACCCGTCCGCCACGGGCCGCTTGCGGGCATCGGCCGGGCCTTCTGGGGCCGTTACCAGGAAATGTGGCTGGATGGTGGTCGGTTTTCCTATGCCGGAGAACCTGCCCCCGTTGCGGCATCTGGCGGCAGAACGTTCGAATTCATGGCAACCCCCCATCCGGAATTGGCGGAACAAGACGCCATCATTTGGGGTTCTTTCGATGCGGACAACCGGCCCCGCTGGGCCTGGGTCCAACATGGCGACCAACTTCATTTCCATTGGCCTGTGCCCGACGGTGCCCGGGAAAGTCCGCCGCTCCTGAAACTCGCACCCGGAACAACCCATCATATAATCGGTGCAGTCGACGAGCATTCGCCGCTCCTTCACGTCTGGCTGGACGGCACCCCCCTCGCCGGCGTTCCGCTTGATTTCCCGCCCGTCTGGACAACCAACGAGATGGATCGGCCGGTTTTCGGCGGCCGGCCGGCGCCGGAACCGTCTTGGCGGGGCACCCTCGAAAGCGTAGCGGTCTACGACCGCGTCTTGTCCGCCGAAGAGATCGCGCACCACGCCGGCCTGCAGCGGGACAAACTGGCCAAACGCGCGCCGTTGCCGCCGCTCGTCGTGCGGGCCCGCCTGATGGACGTCCCGCCACCCCCGGATCCGGCTTCCATCTCGCCCTACCGCCGCGCGCTCGGCGGGCAGCGCTATGCGCTGGAGTCCGTGGAAACGGGCGCCTTCGCCGAAACCGAATTCGTGGTGGCGGAATGGACCATCTTGGACGCCGCCCCGGTTGCGCCCAACCATCGGACCGGAGAAGTCGTTCGCCTGCGCCTGGAGCCCTTCGAAGCCCATCCGCAACTGGAAAGCGAACGCCTGTTGATCGACAACGAATGGCTGTTGCTGCCGGTCTTCGTCGATACCGGCGCGGCGGCCAACGGCAAGCCAGCGGAATGAGCCCCCAAACCGACACGCGTTCCGGCCTGGCCACGACAGCCTGGGTCCTGTTGTTTCTCCTGCCCCCGTTCGCGGTATTGACCGACATCGTTCGCAACTACGTTTTGATCCCGTATTCGGATCCCGCCAATTGGCTCGAGCTTGCCAAGCAATTGGGCACCGGCGCGGCGCCAGCCCGGTTCCCCATCGGGTTTCCCCTCTACCTCCGGCTTGCGCTCAAGGTGACGGGACCTCTTTATGTTTTTTTTGCCAACGTCCCCTGGGTCCTGGCCATGCTGGCCCTGACGGGCCTGCTGGCCTATCTGGCGCTGCGGCCGACGCAGGATCGGAGCGCAGCCGCCCGCGGCGCATTCCTGGCCATGCTGTTTCTCGTGGCCGCCGGAATGGATGTCTGGATTTTGCTCGCCAATCCCTACCGCGACGCGCCGGCCCACGTCTTGCTGCTGTCCGCGATGGCGCTGCTGTTTGCGCCCGACCGCTCCGGCCGGCCCGGGCGGGTTTGGTGGTGGCGGAACGCAGCCGCGGGCCTGTTGCTCGGCTGGGGCTACTGCGTGCGCGAACCCACCGTGCTGGCGGCCGCGCCGCTGGCGGTCTACGTCTGGTTCCGCGCCCGCCGGCGCCAACTTTCGGGACTGCTCGCCGTCGCCGGATTGGCGACGGGCATTGGCCTGGGCGCGCTGCCGGTTTTGCTGCAGAGCCTGGTGCAATACGGCCAGATTGCCGTGTCGCCCTACTCCCTGCACGAAGGCCGGGCCAGTCCCGGATTCGTTTGGAACGCGCCCCATGCCTGGGCCGTGGCCAAACTCGCGGGCCGCCACTATCTGGTTCCCCTCCACGGCGCGTATCTGGCATGCGTTTTGCTGGGGGGCGCCGGCGTGTTTTCGCGGCGCGCTTCGCTGGAACGCCGCACCCTGCTCGGCACGGTCCTGGCGTATTTTGTCTTCTATGGTTTTTATTGGCGCTTTATTCCCCGCTACTTCTTCGTGGCCGCGGTGCTGGCCGCTCCGCTCGCCGCCGCCGGACTCGCGGACAGCCTCGCTTGGATTCTTGCCCGCCTGCGCCGGCCGGCGTGGGCGCCGGGCTTGACTTGGCTCTGCGCGGCGGCGCTCGGCATGGCCGCGTTGGGACCCGCGTTGCGCGCGGATCCCAAGCGCAGCCAGTCCTTTCGCCTGGAACAGGCACGGCGTTTGCAAAGCGAATTGGCCCGCCACGTTCCAGCCGGCGC
>JAKLIL010000143.1 GCA_022709625.1 Verrucomicrobiota bacterium | reverse complement strand
GTTACTTTTTCGGCAAGCGCGTGGTTTTGACCGGCACGCTGGAAAAATTTACCCGCGAACAGGCCCAGGAAGAACTCCGTCGGCGGGGAGCTACCGTGGCGGAAACGATTGGCAAAACCACGCACTTCGTGGTGGCGGGAACGGATGCCGGAAGCAAACTGGCGAAAGCCCGATCGTTGGAAATCCCCCTTCTGGATGAGGCGGAATTCATTCGCCGCCTTGAGATTCCATAGTCATCCGCATCTTGCAAAATGGGCCTCGGACAAGGGCGAAATCGAATTCTTAAGATTCTTAATGCCTGACCCCGGGGCGGGGCCGAATGAACGGGTTGCATGGACGCGCGCGGCGATCACGGTTGATTCGTTCGCACAAGATGCGGCTTTGTTCTTGCATGTTCCTGCGCAGCACCGTATCTTCACGATTGGTTTAGGATGGAATGGCGCATCCGGCAACGGATCTCCTTCCTTGTACGGCGGCAGGCTGCACCGGACGGGGTGGGCGTGTCGAGTCGGGGTTCCTTCTGCCGATCAACAAACGTACATCATGTCGAAAAAAACACATTGGTCCCGCGGTTGGGCGTTGCTGGGGACGTTGGGCCTCTGTCTATGGGCCATTCCGGCCCATGGGTTGGTCGTGTCGGTCGACATCGGCTGGGGCTATGGTTTGGGATGGACGGCGGGCAACGACAACGCGAATTTGATCAACAACTACAACCTGCAAGAGGGTTCGATCGTCCAGATCATCATGTACAACTCGGCTACGCACACCAACCAGGCCTTTTTGACCGAGGATCCGGACTGGAATTTCGATTACATGGGCAGTTACGGCGGATCCAATCTGTCTTCGGAGCCGTATACCTCGAGCAACTATCCCGACACCCGCGACGCCTACGATCCCACCACCGCCCCGACCGGGCACGTGATTGCCTACCAGACCCAGATCGGGAATTCCATCAGCAATGCCAACGGCTACTGGTACTACCTCTATGCCCAGTTCGAAATTCTGGGCACCTACGACCGGTTGTACCTGCGCGTGTTCGGCGCCACCAACCTGAACCAGGCGGTGTTTGCCAGCTATTGGGGGCTGAGTACGCAGATGGTGGGCACCAACATCGTCGGCACGTGGTACGTCCCGATCGGCTCCTTGGACAACACCGTTGCCGACCAGAAGAACTATTTCGAAGTGATTCCCGAGCCTTCCGCCCTGGCGCTCTTCATGCTGGGCGGCGCTACGATGCTGGCGCACCGCCAGCGGCGCCGCAAAACCGGGCGACCATGCTAGGAGGCGCCGGGCAGGAAGCGGGACGATTCGGGTCGGAAATCGGAATGCGCCGTTGGTGGACGCCGGCGGCCGGGCAAGGGCTTGGCAACCCAAACGAAGCGCGCAAGCCACAGCCAAGGGGGACGTGAGGAAGCAAATGATGAAACCCTTGTTGCGGATCGAATCGGTTGCCGTCGCAGGCGTCGCCACGTGGCTGGCGCTGGCGGGCGCCCGGGCCCAGGTGCCCGCCCTGACCGTGGGCAATACGGAGCCGGCCCGGGATGTGATTGGCCGCATCTTGCCCGGCACTCCGGACAATTCTAATATTTCCTGCCGGGTGGAAATCCGCATGGCCGGCGGGGGCATTCGGCCGCCCGATCCGACCACCGGGGAAGGCGACGACGTGCTCAACCCGCTGGTGCGGGTGTCGTACATCGGCTACAACGCGGCCCCGGGTTCGGGCCTTTTTTCCGAAATCTTCAACGACCGCTTGACCAACGGCGTGTGGTTTTTCGTGCGGATCTACGACGCTCCGACGCCGGCCGGGGCGCTGTACTACGCGAATTCCGAGACCTCCTTCCGGGCCCCGCCGCCGCCGCCCGAGGGTTACAACGACGTTACGGTGACCTTCCAGCGGATGCAGCTAATCAGCGGGGAAGAGGACGTAGACTCGGACGAGGACGGCATTCCGGATGCGCTGGAAAACGGACCGCTCGGCACCCTGCCCAACTCCCGCGATTCGGACGGCGACGGATGGGACGATTACTACGAGGTCATGCACGGGACGCCGCTGAACGCGAACGAATCCAATCCGATCGACCTGTTGCTCGAAGCCGCCACGGTGAGCTGGTGGACCATTCCCGGCCTGGTCTATCGTTTGGGATACTACAAGCAGGCCGAGGATCCGGCCGGCTACGACGAGGTGTGGAGCGGGACGGCCACGGAAACCAATCTGGCGGTCGACGTCGAGGACGTCGCGGTGGATCCAAGGGGCTTTTTCCGCGCGTGGGCGGTGACGGCCAGTCCGTAAGCGGCCGGCGGGTTCGACCCCACGGCCGCAGCAGGCGATTCAAACACGGGAATGGAACAGCAATGAAAACGAACGGGATCAAGCCGGGGCAAACGGGATGGCGCGGATTGGCGGCGGCGTTGGCGCTGGCGTTCGCCTGGCCGCTGGGCGCCTTGGGGGCGACCTATACGGCGACGTGGAAATCCAGCACCGGCACGGGCTGGTGGGTGGCCGGCGACGGCGACGGCAACCGCTGGTACCGATATGAAGACGGTTGGGACGTGCGGCGCGAAGATTTGGCCACAGGGCAGTGGAGTTCCAGCGGCACGAAAAACCCCAACGTGATCACCTTTGCGAACGGGGATGAAGCCACCATGACGGTCAACGCGCTGGGGGGCGCCGAGCACCAGATCGCCGGGATCTATTTCAGCAACAGCACTTCGCGCAGCTTCGCCCCGGACGGAGGCGCGTTTCTCAAATTGATGGGCGACGGCACGCCCAAGATCGAAACCGGTTCGGGGGGAACCGGCACCTATACGTTCACCGTCCCGCTGTCCCTGAACAAGGCGTCGCAACTCAATCCCGTCAACGGCAACCTGACCTTCAACGGCAACGTCACCAACAACGGCTACTGGTTCGACGTCTGGGGCGACAACGCCAAGACCTTGTCCATTGGGGGCATTCTATCCGGCAGCGGCGGCCTTGCCGTCAAGCAGAACAGCATCGTCGTGCTGACGAACGCCAACACGTTCAGCGGCGGCCTGTGGGTGGAGAAGGGCAAGGTGCAGATCGGCACCAGCACCAACGCCACGGGCACCGGCACCGCAAACGTGGGCACGAACGCAACCCTGGAAATCCAGCATGGCTCGGCCACCCTGGTGCCGGCCCCGCTGGTGCTGTGGAACGGCTTGGTCACCAAGGCGACTTCCAGCGGCACGACTTGGCAGGGCGCCCTGACGAGCTACAACAGCTCGACCTGCTCCGTGACGGCCGGCAACCTGTACGTCTACGGCGGCATCGCGGTTTCCAGCGGGACCCTGGTCTTCTCGAACGTCAATGCCAGCGGCATGGGCGCGGGCGGAAGCCTGACCGGGTCGGGCAATCTGGAGAAATGGGGCGCGGGGGATTTCCGGCTGTATCCGGGCACGCACAGCGGCAACGTCAACCTGAAACAGGGCGCCATGTGGCAATACTCGGGGACGATGGGGTCCAGCGGCACGAACATAATGGAGAACGGGACGACCTACCGCACGGACAGCACGACGGACCGCACGATGACCAAGGCGAGCCAAATCAACGGCGACGTGACGCTGGGGTACAGCGGGGGCGGGGCGCTGACCTTCTCGGGGAACATGAATCTCAACGGCGGCCAGCGCTCGCTGACCATGGTCAACACCAACACCGTCAGCGGCGTGGTCTCCAACGGCGGATTGACGAAGGCCGGTTCCGGTACCCTCGTCCTTTCGGGCGCGAACACCTATGCGCTGGGAACGCTGGTCAGCGCGGGAGCGCTGGAGGGAACCACCACGAGTTTGCAGGGGAACGTCACGAACAACGCGGCGCTGGTGTTCAACCAGAGCGCCAACGGAACCTACGCCGGCGCGATCAGCGGGACGGGCACCTTGACCAATAAGGGTTCGGGTATCGTCACCTTGTCGGGGCACGGCCCGATGTCCGGGACCACGACGGTGAGCGCGGGGACGCTGCTGGTGAGCGGTTCGTTGTCCAACTCGGCGGTGACGGTGGGCAGCGGGGCGACGCTGGCGGGCGCGGGAACGGCGGGTTCGATCGCTTCGCTGGCCGGCACGGTCAGTCCGGGCAATTCCTCGGGCGCGGCGGGAACGCTGACGTTGACGGGCGCGGCGGCGCTGGGCGGCGGCGCCTACACCTGCGACATCACCGGCACCGGCAGCACGGCCTGCGACAAGATCGCGGCGGGCGGCGCCGTGGCGGCGGCCTCGACCCTCACCATCAACCTGCCGGCCTCGGCGCCGAGCGGATTCGACGCGTGCAATTCCTACAGCTGGACGATCATGAGCGGCAGCACGGCGAGCGCGGCGAACATGGCGATCGGGACGAAGTGGACTTCAGGCGGGACGTTCGGCGTATCGGCCAGCGGCAACACGATCGTGATCACCCACGTGCCGGCGGCGCCGGCCCAGCCGGCGGGCCTTGCGGCCGCGGACGGTTCCTCGACGGCGCAGGTGGCGTTGAGCTGGACGGATGGATCCTGCGAAACGGGATACGTGGTCTGGCGGAACACGGTCAACAGCTTCGGCTCCTCGACCGCGATCTACACGAACGCGGCGAATACGGTTGCCTACAACGACACGGGGGCGACCCCGGGCCAGCTCTACTGGTATTTCGTGACGGCCACCAACGTCACGGGATCCAGCGCGGCCAGCGTCGGCAACGACGGCTACCGGAAACTGGCGACGGTGGCCATCACGAGCGCGACGGACGGGACGGACTTGACGCAGGTGACGCTGATCTGGGGCGACGTCACGGGCGAGACGGGCTATGGCATCTGGCGGAATACCACCGACAATTCCGGCACGGCGGCCTGGCTGGCCAATGCGGCGGCGGACGCCACGAGCTACAACGACACCTCGGCGACGGCGGGCCAGCAGTACTACTACTTCGTGCGGGCGACGAACAGCACCAGCGCCAGCCTGGGCGATTTCCAGGCGAACGGCGAGGGCGGCTACCGGAAGCTGGCCACGGTGACGGGGGTCGCGGCCACGGAAAACCTGTCGGACAAGGTCACGGTCACGTGGACGGACGGCACGGGCGAGACGGGCTACGGCATTTGGCGGTACACGTCCGACGTTTCCGGTTCGGCGAGCTGCATCGGAAGCGCGGCGGCCAACGCCGTCAGCTACGACGACGCGACGGCCACGGCGGGCCAGCAATACTACTACTGGGTACGGGCGACGAACAGCACGAGCGCCAGCCTGAGCGATTTCAGCGCGTCGGACGCGGGCATGAAGACCTTGACGGAACCGACGACCGCGGCCTCGGCCATTACGTTCGGCGATCTGGCGGCGACTTCCTACACGGTGGGGTGGACGCGCGGCAACGGCGACTACGTGCTGGTGGTGGCGAAGCAGGGAAGCGCGCCGACCGATCCCTCCGACAGCACCGTCTATGCCGCCAACGCCGCGTTTGGTTCGGGCGATCA
>JAKLIL010000142.1 GCA_022709625.1 Verrucomicrobiota bacterium | reverse complement strand
TGTCGAATCCATTTGCTACGCTGTTGAGTTTGTCGTTGGCGGTTTATGTGGCGATTGACCGCTGGGGCGTTCGGAAAGCGGCTTCAAGGCCTTGCAACCGGAACATCGGATGGACGCTGGGCTTAGGATTTCTGGGCGTGGGGGTGGCCGCCATGCAAATCCTGCCGCCGGCCGACGGGGGGTACTACGACATCGGCGCGCACACACGCGGTTTCCAGTTTGAATTCCTTCGCCAAGCGTTCAGCCACGTATTCACCAGTCATGTTCCGATTCCAGCGGCGGGCGTCGCGGTTTGGAACACCAATTGGTTGGCAAGCCTGGGAGAAAACTGGGTGCTGCTAGGCAGCGGGTTGATATTGGCAGGGGGCGTGGTTGTGTTGCTGCGCAATCCGCGGGCCCTGCTTTTGTATGCGGGGGCCACCGGCGCCTTTCTGGCCTATTTCTATCTGTTTTCGCCGATACCGCAATTCGTACGCTATACCGGACACTTGTATTTGGTTTTGGCCATGAGCCTGTGGCTGGCGCGTTCCCTGGAGCCGAGATGGACGTTTCGGCAACCGTGGGCGAGTGGATGTTCGGCGAGAGTGGAGCGGCCCTTTGTGGCGTTGCTATGGGCGGCCCAGATCTGGGCGGGAGCGGTTTCATACGCCAAGGATTGGCAACATCCGTTTTCCAACAGCCGAGCCGCCGCAGCGTATCTAGTTGCCCATGGCTATGGCGCCAACGCCATGGTCGGCGCGCAGGATTTCATCGTTGCCCCGCTGGCGGCAATCCTACGACGCCCGATTTTCTATCCGGAGCGCGGCGAAGCCGGTGCGTTTATCATCTGGGATCGGCACCGGCTCACATCGGTTGACTTGGACCGGATGCTGGCGGCCTGTGCCCGGTTCTACCGCATTACCGGCCAGCCGGTGGTTTTGGTCTTGAACGCCGTTGTACGGAAGACCGTCGCGGGCAGCCCGGTGCCGATCCAAACGCAAACGCTGGACAACGGCTTTGAACTGCGCCATTTGGCGGACTTTGCGGAAGAGTGCATGGCGGCAGACGAAATATACCACCTCTATGCCTATGGCCGCCCAGTCGTGCCGGTGCCGTAAATGGCAGGTCGCGCGCTTTGCCGGGTCGGGGCGCGGCGATGCGACGGAGCTGGCGGGCCGGCTGTGACCAGAATAAACGGACTCATTCCGCGGGTAAAACGGTTATGAAATATTTTTGGAAAAAAGTTGCCCGGGGGGCGCGTTCGCAGTACAAAAATACACAGTGTTGTTAAAAGGATTTTCAACGCGCAAATTTTAAAATAAAAAAGGGAAACCAAGGAGAACACGATGAAAAAGTTGATGGTAGGTTTGATGGTGGTGGCGATGGCCGCGGTGGCGCAAGCCGAACTGCTCGCGACCTGGAACACGGCAGACAATACCGGCGCCGTTACCGACGGTACCGATGACGCCGTGGTTACGGGCTTGACCGTTTATGGCGGCGCGGCGAAGACGGGCACAGCTTCCGTCTGGGGCATGAACAGCCTGGTGTCGGGCGGCGGTTTGCAATTCACCATCAGCTCCATTGCCGGTGGCCAGTGGATTGAAAACGCGGTCGTTGCGGGTACTGCCTCCGGTTCGAGCACGGGTCCCCGGGAGATGGATTGGTACATTGGCGAAGCCAATACGGGCGTCAGCGTCGTGCGGACCGCGGCAGCGGCCACGCCCTTCTCCAGCACGCTCGGCACGCTATATAGCGGCGACACGGTTTCGCTGCGCACGGACGTGGCGGCGGGCACGGTTCGTTCCGGCACGGCGGAAACCTTCACCAACAACGCCGGAAGCTTCTATATCACCACGGCCGGCGGCGGCATGACGCTGAACGGCGATCTCACGATTCCCGAGCCGGCGACGATGGGCCTGCTGGGTCTTGGCGCCTTGGCGATGGTTCTCCGGCGCAAGATGAGCAAGTAATCCGGCGCATGCCGGATGAACCGAAGAGCGGCCGCAAGGCCGCTCTTTTTGTTGGCGGCGGCGCAGCGGCAATTGCGCCGCCGCCTTACGCACCCCGGCACAAGTCCGGTGGATTTCGAGCCGGGGCAAGTCCGATGGATTGGGATCGCATCCCGCGGCCTTGCGCCGTGGCGGCTCAGGTTACGTAGCCACCCAAGCCCCCGGGTCTGGTCTGTTTCGGGGGTGGTTCGGTTGCGAAGGGGCAGGGGGGATGATATATAACGGCCATGAGCTTTCGCGCTTGTTGCCTATTCGTCCCGCTTTTCGCAACCCTGTTGGCGGCGCAGCCCACCCTCGCGGAAATCTATGCGGATTTCACGACCAGCCACGGTTCTTTCACCGTAGAACTGGACGCCCTCCGGGCCCCGCGCGCCGTGGCCAACTTCATCGGGCTGGTGGATGGCACCCGAACTTGGCGAGATCCGACGACGGGCGCGGTGCGGGGCGGCGCGGCCGGGGACGGCTTCTACGCCGGGATGCGGTTTTACGCGACGGCCGGGACGGTGGCGTTGCTGGGCGGATTCCGGCCCTATGCCGGGAGCGATGGCAACGAATATTGGGATGGACCGGGATATACGATTCTGGACGAAGCCACCAACGGGGTGGCCCTGGCGCGCGGCGTATTGGCGGCGCCGATCTTCGACGGCCCGCACAGCGGCGGCGGCGAACTGGCGTTGATGCTGACCAGCATTCCCCCGGGCAACGGCTGGACGGCTTTCGGGGCGGTGACCGGCGCGGGCATGGCCGTGGTCGACGCGGTGGCCAACGATGTGACCAACGGCAGTGGGCGGGTGGCGGCGCAAATCGCCATCCGGACCGCCGGCGTAACGCCGGAGGAGACCGCGGCGTTGGACGCCGTCCGCGGTGAATTGCCGACCATCGAGGCCATGCCGCTGGGCTTTGCTTCCGCGAGCAATGCCACGTGCAGCCTTGCGTTTTGGTCGGTGCCAAACAGCCAAGCCTGTCTGGCCACGGCCTCGAATTTGCCGGCGAACCAATGGTCCGTTTTGCCCGGCGATTGGAACACCGGGACGAACGCGGTCTCGAAGAGCGTTCCGCTGGCCGCGATTCCCGGCATGACCAATGCGAATGGAAATTTGAGGCCGAGGGGTTTCCTGTACGGCTCGCAGGCGCATTATCCGAAAATGACGGCCGGGCTGTTGTCCGGCAAACAGCATCTGGCCATGGCCCACACGGGCACAAATTATCAATATTGGTTGGATTTCGCAGGTGGAACCGGGATTTGGGGGAATGTGGTCAGCAACATGCCTGTGCCCCGCGGCAACATCGACTGGGTCGGCCAAGAGATGGGCACGGCCAACAGCCTGCATCTCGTGCTGTTCATCGGCTCGACGGCCTACCATTACTGGCTGGGCTTCGATGAAGCCGAAGCCATGGCTGGACGCTTCTACTGCGAGTTCTACTATCTGAACGTCGAATTGAGGGGAACGGACAACGGGACCTTTGAATGGACGGAAGGATGGCCGAGTCAATCCCTCGCAACCCAGGGCAAGCCGGTCAGGCAAGTCTTGGACCACGGGATTTCCGAAAGCATGTCGTCCATGGAAGCGGGGAACACCTTGAGGCGACGGCCGCAAGGGGGGCTTCGGAGCCGCCGCGGAATTGATTCAAGCATGGATTGGAAGACGGGATGCCCGTAGATGCGCCCGCGGGCGCGTTGGAGCGAGAGCGGGCCGCCCTGCGTTCAAAAAGCGCAGCTGCCTTTGCGGCAAAACAAACCGCGGAAGAATTTGAATCAGGGGGCGTACAACAGGCGGCTGGCCGAATGTTCCCGATAGGGTTTGCGTTCCTGGTAGAGCGCGATGCGATGGCGGACTTTTTGGAGAAGGGCCGGGGCATCGTTGGCAGGCGAAAAAGCCAGCATGGCGGCCAGTTTGCGCGCGGTTTCCAGGGCCGCATCGAAATCCCCGGCGTTGGCCTGGGCGACGGCAAGCGTATCCTGAATTACCGCATGATCGGGGGCTTTGGCCAGGGCCTGCCGAACCATCGCAAGAATTTCGGCGGGATCGGCCGGCGAGCCCGCCGTGGTAGCCAGCAGCCAGGCGACGTTGTTGAGCAAGTCGGGCCGATCGGGATGGGTCCGCGCGAGTTCCTGGAAGCGGGGCAGGATCTGGGCATAGAAACCGCCGGCCCACAAGGTCGTGTAGGCGATGAACATGTCTTCTTGAGCCAGCCGGGTTTTGTTTCGGAGCGAGGCGATGTGGGCGGCATGGTCCAAGGCAACGGCTTCATGGCCGCGTTCATGTTCCAGCAGCATGGCCAGGGCGTGGAGCTGTTCCTGGGATTTGGGCTCAAACACGCTTAGGCGCAGGCTGTCCTGCAGATAGCGCGCGCTATCGTCGTGCCGTCCGGTCAGCAGCGCGAGAATAGCCAGGTAGTTTTCATACAGGCCGGGATAGGTGGCGTTGTCGAAAGGCGGATAGTGCGCTTGCGCAAAGGTCCAGGCCGCCTCGGCCGATTCCAGCTGGGAGAGGCAAACGATCTTGAGGGTCAGGCCGAACGAGACGTTCGGCTTGAGTTGCAGCAGCCGGTCGGCCAAGCGGTCGGCCGTTTCGAAATCCCCTTGGACATAGAGCGCTTCGCGCGCTTGGTGATTGAGGGCGGCATAGTGGCCGGGCGACTGGCGCGCAATATGGGCGTACAGGTTCTCGTTGTTCTTCCAGGAAGGCAGCAGGCGCATGGTCAGGAGCGCCAAGCCGGCGAGAGCCCCCACGCCAAGGACTGCGCGAACCGCGCGGCCTGCGGCCCCGTTCCCGCCGGCGGGCAGTGCATGCAGGAAGGCGATGGAGAGCCCGATGGCGGGCAGATAGGAATAGCGGTCGGCGACAGGATAGACGCCGATCAGCACGATGCCCGCGACGGGGAACAGGAGTCCCAGGAACGCCAGCCAGCCGACCAACTCGTGGGGACGTTTCCGGCGGCGCGTCCAAACCCAGGCGCTGGCCGCGCCCAGCACGCCCACGGCCAGCAGGAAATCCCCAATCGAGATAAACGTTCGCGGCACCATGGCGAAAAGGCCCAACGGCACAAAGAATTTCCCGAGGTAGAACAGATAGTTGGAGGGGATGCAATACAGCCGGGCCAGGAGGGGCGCGCTCGAGATGGACGTGGCGCTTTGCGTCAGATACACGCCCGCCGCCGCCGCGAACGCGCCCAAAAAGAAAGGCCATTTCTCCAGCAGCAGCCGCGGTGCGGCGCGCCAGCCGGAATGCCATTCCGGTTCCACGCGGCGCAGGGGCCAGACGTCCAGAAGCAGGAGCAGGAAGGGAATGGTCACCAGCATGGGCTTGACCAACATCCCACAAACGTAACTTAGGAACGACAGGGTTGGAAGCGGCCATGCGGACCGGGGCGTGGCATCCGGTTTTGCCGCGGGCCGCCTTCGCCGCGCCAGCAGATAGGCGCCGATGCATAGGAAGGCGAAGAACGCGGAGAGGACGTCCTTGCGTTCGGTGACCCACGCGACGGATTCCA
>JAKLIL010000141.1 GCA_022709625.1 Verrucomicrobiota bacterium | reverse complement strand
GAAGGCATCTCCCTCGCCGAAGCCCTCGACGAAATCCTGCCGCGGATCGAACAGGCCGCCGTCGTGGTCGCCCACAATATTTCCTTCGACGAAAAGATTCTCGGCGCCGAATGCCTCCGCCTCGGCCGGCCCCATCCCCTCGCCGGCAAGCAGACCCGCTGCACGATGAAGGAAGCCACCGAATTCTGCGCCCTCCCCGGTTACTACGGCTTCAAGTACCCCAACCTGACCGAACTCCATCGCAAGCTCTTCAAGAAGGCCTTCGCCGACGCCCACGACGCCCTCGCCGACGTCCGCGCCTGCAAGGCCGCCTTCTACGAACTCCGCTGCCGCGGCATCCTGTCCTGAGATCGGGGTCAGGCATTAAGAAAGTTAAGAATCTTGAAGAAACTTAACTTTCTTAATGCCTGACCCCGATGCGCAAGGAGGGGGCGCGGGGAGAAGGAACCGCGAAGGGGCGGGCAACGCGCCAGCCGGCCAGCGCGGCGATTTCCCCGCCGCAGACGACCACGACCCACGCGTCGCGCGCGGCGCGCGGCACCTTCAAATCGGTGAAAACGTCCGACAGTTTCTTGCGGCCGGCCAGACCGAGGGGCGCGATGCGGTCGCCGGCCCGCCAACTGCGGAACAGCAGATCCCGTTCCCCCACCGCGGCGGCCGAGAGGCAGACTTCGTCCGGCCGGCGGGAAAAACCCCGCCCCCGGCGGAGGCACAGCCGGGGCGCCAGCGGCGAGTTTTCCACGGTATGGAAAATATTTTCCCGGTTTTTCCACAGTATGGAAAATTTCGGGCCGGTTTTTCCACGGTATGGAAAACCTTTTCGCGGTTTTTCCACGGTATGGAAAAATTCGGCAATGGCGGCGAAATCGAGATCGGCCGGCGCTTGGCCGCGCCGCCGGAGTTCCGCGAGCGCCCGCCGGCGACGGAGCGCGAGGGGCGCCGCGGCCGACAACGGCGTTTTTTTCGCGAGCGCGGCCATGACTTCGTCCTCGGCGGCGGCGATGTCGGCGAGGCGGAGGAGCGCCTGCCGGACGGACGGGTTCAGACGTTTTTCCAGCAGCGGCAGGATTTCGTTCCGCACGCGGTTGCGCAAGGCGAAGTCGGAGATATTGGTTTCGTCTTCGCACCAGTTCTGGCCGCGGCTGTTCAGGAAGGCCACGACCTGCCGGCGCGTCGCGTCGCGCAGCGGGCGGACGAAGGCGACGCCGCTTTGTTTCGAAACATAGGGAATGCCGGCGAGGCCGGCAATCGACGTGCCTCGGGCGATGCGCAGGAGGACGGTTTCGGCCTGGTCGTCGGCGGTGTGGCCCGTGGCGACGTAGCGGATTTTTTCGCGCTTGGCCGTCGCGACGAGGAAATCGCGGCGGACGCGGCGCGCGGCCATTTCGAGCGATTCGCCGGATTTTTTGGCGAGGCCGGGCACGTCGAACCGACCGAGACGGAACGGAACGCGGAGTTGCTTGGCGAGGGCGCGGACGAAGCGCGCGTCGGCGGCGGCGGACTTCCCGCGGATGCCGTGGTGGACGTGCGCGAGGACGATCTCGCCGCCGAGGTCCTTCAAGGCGAGCGCGAGCGCGGTGGAATCGGCGCCGCCGCTGGCGGCAACCAAAACGCGCTTTCCGCGGAGAAGCGGAAAGCGCGCGGCCACGGTTTTCTGGACCGTCGCAATCACCGGCGGCTCAGGTTTTCGGAACGAGGCGTTCAAGCCCGCCCAGATAGGGGCGCAAGGCTTCGGGCAGGACGACGGACCCGTCGGCCTGCTGGCCGTTTTCGAGGATGGCGACGACGAGGCGCGGCAGGGCCACGCCGGAACCGTTGAGGGTGTGGACGAACTCGGTCTTGCCCTGGGGATTCTTCCAGCGGATGTTCGCGCGGCGGGCCTGGAAGGCCTCGAAGTTGCTGCAGGAGGAGACTTCGAGCCAGCCGTTGTGGCCGGGGGCCCAGAGTTCGAGATCGTAGCACTTGGCGGCGCCGAAGCTCATGTCGCCGGAGCACAGCAGGAGCACGCGGTAGGCGAGGCCGAGTCGTTCGAGCACGTCCGTCGCGTCGGCGAGGAGGGCTTCGTGTTCGGCATAGGAGGTTTCCGGGGCGACGAACTTGACGAGTTCGACCTTGTCGAACTGGTGGACGCGGATGAGGCCGCGGGTGGCCTGGCCGGCGGCGCCGGCCTCGCGCCGGAAGCAGGGCGTGTAGGCGACCAGCTTGATCGGCAGGGGCGCCCGGATGATTTCCTCGCGGTAGAGATTGGTAAGGGGCACTTCGCCGGTGGGAATCAGCCAGAGGTCGTCGTGCGGCACGTGGTACATGTCGGCGGCCAGTTTGGGCAGTTGGCCGGTGCCGGTCATCGCGGCGGTGCCGACGACGTAGGGCGGAGCGATCTCGACGTAGCCGTGCCGGGCCACGTGCAGATCGAGCATGAACTGGATCAAGGCGCGCTGGAGCTTGGCGCCCAAGCCGACGAGCAGGGGAAAGCCGGCGCCCGAGATGCGCGCGGCGCGTTCGAAGTCGAACAAGCCGAGGGCCTCGCCCAGCGCGACGTGGTCCTTGGGCTGGAAATCGAAGGTCTGCTTGTGGCCCCATTCGCGGACGACCTGGTTGTCCATGGCGTCTTCGCCGGCGGGTACGCTCTCGTGCGGCAGATTCGGCATGGAGAGCAGCAATTGGCGCTGTTCGTCCTCGATTTGGCGCACCTGGGCGTCGAGGGCGGCGATTTGCTCGCCCATTTCGCGCGTTTGGCGCTGGATTTCGGCGGTGTCCTGCCCGGCTTTTTTCAGTTCGCCGATTTTCTTGGAGACTTCGTTGCGGGCGTTTTTGAGCCGATCGCCTTCGGTGATGGCGGCGCGGCGGCGCTCGTCGAGTTCCAAAATCGCGGCAACGTCCACGGGGGAATGCCGGGTTTTCAGGCGAGCCCGCACGAGCTTGGGATTCTCGCGGATGAACTTGACGTCGAGCATGGGAAGCCGAAAGGCTATTCGCTTGGGACGGGCGAAGCGGCGGGTTCCGCCGCCGGAACCGCGTTCACGGCCTCGGGTTCAGCCGCGGCAGGCGCCGGTTGAGATTCCGGCGCGGCTTCGGCGGCAGGTGGAGGCACGACCTCGGCCGACGCGTCTGGCGCAGGCGGCGGTACCATGCGGATACCGGCGGCGACCGCCAACCGGGTGAAGCGTTCGAGGCAAGGCGGGCAGTAGTTGCCGCTCATGCGGTCGAGATCCTCGGTTTTCTCGAAACCCGTCAACACGCACAGCGGAAACGGACACGGCGACATGCCCACGAGCATGGACAGCACGCGCAGACCTTCCTGGCTGGCGCGCCGCTCCAGTTGGGCGGCATCGACGCCGGCGGAAAGCCGCGCCATGTTCAGGGCACCGAACCGAACATCCGGCAGGCATACGCCCTGGGGCTGCTCGGAATCCGGCCACGCCAGAACAATAATCCCCTGATCGTTCTCGCCCAAGGTCTGGGCGGCGGCCCGGCCGATGGCTTCGAGGCTTTGGCCGGGCTGTAACGGCACCGGCGGGGCGAGGCGCACGGTGGCGCCGGACATTTCCTCTATTTTGGAGCGGACGCGATCGGCCACGGCGGCATCCACCTCGCCGGCGGTCGCCAGCACGAACGCGCGGTCCCCCTGCGCCGACGCCAGCACGGCGGCCATGAATCCCAGCAAGAACAGCAAGATTTTCTTCATCGGGTTATCTCCTCGCCACGTCAAACGCCGATGCTTATAAGCCAAAGACAGGGGGTTGCGCAACCCGTTTCCGAGCAAATTCAAGACGATGAACCGAACGCCAAATCCCCCCCTGCGGGGTTTGAACCAGACGAACAATTCGAGGCGCGAGCGGAAACCGCAGAACGGCTTCAGCAATTCTCGCAATAGTCGCAGCGCATTTTTTGGGCCTTGGTGACGGCTTCGAGGCAGGCGGCATCGGCCTTGCCGATGTCCGCGAAGTGGATCACGGTGCGATAGCAGGCCCCTTCGGGCTCGCATTTCACCACGATGCCACAGCACTTCACCGGGGCCGGTTTCGGGCCGCCGTTCAAGGGCCTGACCGCAATCTCGAATTCGTAGACGGCGAATTCGGGCAAGGGGCTCGCCGATACGAACTTCATGCCCAAGTGGCAGATATGAAGGTCTTCCAGTTTGCCCAAGGGGGGGTGGTCTTCTTCCGACGAGAGAGAAACATTGTAATCTCCAAACATGTAATCCGTGGTCGTCATTCTGTCTTTACCGCACTTTTCTCCCTCCCCACAACGGAAAAATCTACCGTACAAATCCGAACTGTCAAACAAGTCCGGACGTTTTCACTTCTTCCTGCCCAGCAGGCGGTTCCGGCAGGCCTGGCAGTGCGCCGCTTCCGCAGCCGTCCATTTTCGCACTTGTTGCGCCCGCCCGTCCAACGCGGCAAAATCCAGCCCCAAGGGAGCGCCGAGATGCCGTTTGGCGGCCACGGCGGCGTCCGGGCTGCGGCCCGCCAGCCGTTCGAGATTCGCCTTCACGTCGTTGTAGGCGTCGCGGAACGGCATGCCCTGGGCGGCCAGTTCCAATGCCCGGTCGGCCGCAAACACCTCCGGACCGAACGCCCGGCGCAAGGCGCCGGCATCCACTTCGAGCCGGGCCGGCAGCGGCAGGAGAATGCGGAGGGAAGCCAGCGTGGCATCCAGACCGGCGAAGAACGGTTCCTTGATTTCCTGCAAATCCCGGTTGTAGCCGGAGGGAGCGGCGCGAACGATTTCCGCCGCCAACTGGGCATAGGCCAGCACCTTGGCCGTCTTGGCGCGGAGCAATTCAAGGACGTCGGGATTGCGTTTCTGCGGCATGATGCTGCTGCCGGTCGTGAAGGCCGGCGGCAGGCGGAAGTAGCCGAACTCAGGCATCGAGAAAAGGATCAAATCCTGCGCCAACCGCGAAAGGGTGAGCATGATTTGGCCCAGCGCGGAGAGGATCGCCGCCTCCACCTGGCCCCGGGCCTGGTTGGCATGGAGCACGTTGTGGACCGGGCGGGCAAAGCCGAGCAGCGCGCTCGCCAACTGGCGGTCGATGGGCATCGGCACGCCGTAGCTGGCGGCCGAACCCAGCGGGCATTGGTTGTTCAAGTCGTAGGCGGCCCGGAGCAGATGGAGATCGTCCAGCAAGCCTTCCGCCCAGGCGGACGCCCACAGGCCCACGCTCGAAGGCATCGCCGGCTGCATGTGGGTCCGGCCCACCATCGGGGTGGCGGCATGCCGCCGGGCGAACGCCAGCCAGGCGGAGGCGAGATCGGCGGCGGCGGCGGAAACGTCCAACAGCCGGGTTTTGGCGTAGAGCCGGAGGTCCACGGCCACCTGATCGTTGCGGCTGCGGCACAAATGGACGCGCTTGCCGAGATCGCCCAGCGTCTCCGTGAGCCGCCGTTCAATCGCCAAATGCACGTCCTGGTCCTCGAGCGCGATGGTGAACCGGCCGGCGGCGGCGTCCGCGGCAATGAGCTTGAGTTCGGCGACCACGCGGCGCGCATCGCGCTTCGAAAGCGGAGGCGGGCGGAGCGGCATGCGGGCGAGCATCGCGACGTGCGCCGCGGTGCCGAGGCAGTCGGCTTCGAC
>JAKLIL010000140.1 GCA_022709625.1 Verrucomicrobiota bacterium | reverse complement strand
CTACGGCGGCGCAACCAAAAACGACGCCCAAAACGGTTGAAGCCGATTCGCGTCGCGCGCGACGGCCGACGTTGGCGCTACGGCTCGTCGGCGGCCTGGAGTCGTTCCAAAAAGTCGTGGGGATCGACGAGCGCTTCGCGCGCCGGGTCGGGCGCCAATTCGACGCGTTTTTCGAGTTTCTGGCGCTTGATCCAAAACTGGGGCTGTTTTTCGGCCAGGGCGACGTTGCGGGCGTGGCGCACGATGCGGTCGAGGGCGGAGACGTATTCGCCGAAGAAAATGCCGGCGGCGGGCGTCATGGCGCGCCGCGAGACTTGCTCGGTGAAGTGGGCGCGGACCGTTGCGCCGGCCTGTAGGTAGTCGTCGCGGGCCAACAGGATCTCGTCGGCGACGGCGGGCAGGTCGTCGCGGTCGGGATCGAACGCCTGGACGAGGAGCTTCAGGACGTGCAGGACCGCTTCGATGAGTTGGAAGAACATAATGAAGGAAAAGCGGTCGACGACGGCGGCGGGGGATTTCCGGCGGCGCAGGGAGGCGTCGCAAATGGATTCGACGTGGTCGCCGATGCGCTCGAGATCGCTCATGCAGCGGTCGACGTGCTGCACGAGAATGGCCTGGCGCTTGGAGAGGCGGCGGCGGGCGAGCCGGGCCAGATAGTCTTTCATGGCCCGCTTGATTTCGTTGACGGCTTGTTCGTTGAGCCGGATGGTCTGGACGTCCCTGGCGGAATGGGCGAAGAGCACGGTTTCGCCGGCCAGCCGCAGGCTCTGCCGGCAGAGCCGGGCCACGCGGCGGAGTTCGCGCAAGCAGCCCACAATGGCCTGTTCGGGAAATTCAAGCAGGCCGGGCTGGAGATGCGAGGGTTCGGGCGGCGGCCGCCGCGAGGGAAACAGTTTGCGGAGCAGAACGGCGTAGAACGGCACGATGGGCAGGAAGATCGCGCAGTTCTGGACCATGAGGAGGGTGTGGGCGTTGGCGGTCTGCCGCACGAGGTCGGACGAGGTACCCGCGAACAACGGGACCCAGAGGGGCGCCAGCAGGATGGAAACAACGGCGTTGACGCCGTTGGTGAGCAGATTGCCCGCGGCGGCGCGACGGGAATCGATGCCGGTGCCGATGGATCCCAGCAGGGCCGTGGCGCAGGTGCCGATCTGGGCGCCGACCACGATGGGATAGGTCTGCCAAAGGGAATCGAATACGCCGGCGTCGGCCAGCGCGAACGCCATGCCGATGGTCGCGCCGCTGCTTTGGATGATCGCGGTCAGCGCGAAGGCGAGTCCCACGCCCAGCAAGCGGCCGGACAAGGCCTGGCCGTCGATGGCTACCAAGTAGTGCCGCAGCAGGTCGCGGTGCGGCGCAATGGCCGCGCTCATGGTCTTCATCCCCAGAAACAACAGGCCGAAACCGACCAGGGCGCGCCCCACGGATTTGGCCCGCGGATGCGGCAGGGCCATCTCCAAAACCAGGCCCGCGACGATGCCGACGTAGCAATAGTCGGTCAGGCGGAACGATACGAGCTGCATCGAGAGCGAGGTGCCCAGGTTGGTGCCGAGCATCGGCGCGACGGCTTGCGCCAGGCTCATGAGTCCGGCGTTGATGAAGCCGACCAACATGACCGAAGCGGCCGAAGAGTGAACGAGAAATCCCAGCAGGGTGCCCAGTGCGAGACCGGCCAGGCGATTGCCGGTCGCGCGGGACAGCAGCGTGCGCAACCCCGGCCCGGCCGCGATGCGCAGGCCGTCCGACATGATGCCCATGCCGAGAATGAAGAGGGCCAATCCGCCCAGTACGGCGAAGACCAGGAAAAACAGCGAATTTCCGTCCATGGGCGCGATTCCGAAGGTTATAGGTTTATTTTCCATGGGAATCGCGAACACGTCAATCCCGCGCGGAAACGGGATTCTGTTGATCAACATCCGCCGGCAGGGTACAACCCCCTCTTGTTGCCCGTGGGCCCGCGACGGAGTTCGCCCGCGCCGCCCGCGGCAGGAAACGCGAAACCATGAACGTATTGGTCACAGGCGGAGCCGGCTTCATCGGTTCCCATACCGTGGATGCGCTGCTGAAAGCCGGGCATCGGGTCCGGATTTTCGACGCGTTGTGCAAACCAGTCCATTTGAAGGGCGTGCCCGTCTACCTGTCCCCCGACGCCGAACTGGTGGTCGGCGACATCCGCGACAAGGACGCGTTGACCCGGGCGCTGCAAGGGATGGATGCCGTCTACCACTTTGCCGCCTACCAGGACTATTTGCCCGATTTCAGCACCTTTTTCAGCGTGAACGCCGCCGGCACGGCCCTGATTTACGAACTCATCGTGGAACGCAAGTTGCCCATTCAAAAAGTGGTCGTGGCCTCTTCGCAGGCCGTAGCCGGCGAAGGACTCTACCGGGACGCCGATGGCGTGCTCTTCACGCCGGACATCCGTCCCGAAGAACGCCTGGCCCGTGGCCAATGGGGCATTCTCGACGAGGCGGGCCGGCCGGCGGAGTCGCTGCCGACGCCCGAAACCGTGGCCAACCCGCAGAACCAGTACGGCCTCAGCAAACTCAGCCAGGAAAAAATCGCCCTCAGCCTGGGGCGCCGCTACCGCATCCCCAGCGTCGCGCTGCGCTATTCCATCGTCCAGGGCCCGCGCCAATCCTTCTACAACGCCTACTCGGGCGCCTGCCGCATTTTCTGCCTCCACTACTACTTCGGCCGCGCCCCCACCCTCTACGAAGACGGCCTGCAGATCCGGGACTATGTCAACATCGACGACGTCGTCCGCGCGAACCTGCTGGTGATGCAAGACTCCCGGGCGGACTACCGCGCGTTCAACGTCGGCGGCGGCCGCGCCTACACCGTCAAGGAATTTGCCGAAATCGTCCGGTCCGTCTTGGGCCGCGACATTCCGCCCGCCGGCCCCGGGCTGTATCGCTTCGGCGATACCCGCCATATCCTTTCCGACATCTCCGCCTTGCGGTCGCTGGGCTGGGAACCCGCGAAAACCCCCGCCGACAGCGTGCGGGCCTACCGGGACTATCTCTACGAGCAAACGGACATCAACGACATCATGGCCTATGCCGAAAAGAAGATGCGGGAGCTGAACGTGGTCCGGAAGGCGCAGGCCTGACATGAAGGCGTTCCTGCTGGCGGCCGGTGCGGGCACCAGGCTGCGGCCCCTGACCGACCGCATGCCCAAATGCCTGATTCCGATCGGCGACAAGCCCCTCTTGGAAATCTGGTTCGCGCAGCTCGAAAAGCTGGGCGTGGACGAAGCGCGGGTCAACACCCACCATTTGGCCGACCAGGTGGCGGCCTACGTCGCCGCGCGACCGCCGTCCGCCCTGCGCGTTTCGCTCTTCCACGAACCGGAACTGCTCGGCAGCGCCGGCACCATCCACGCCAACCGCGCCTGGCTGGAGAACGAAAAGGACTTCCTGATCGTCTACGCCGACAACCTCACCAACGCCGACTTGTCCGGGCTCGTCCGCTTCCATCGCGACCGGCGCGCCGAGTTCACGCTGGCGCTCTTCCGTACGCCCCAGCCCCGGGAATGCGGGATCGTGGTGCGCGCCGCGGACGGCCAGGTCCTGGAATTCCAGGAGAAGCCCGACTGGCCCAAGAGCGACTGGGCCAATGCGGGCATCTACATGGCCGGCCCGACCCTCTTCGACGCCATTCCCGCCAAGGTCGGCGTCTGCGATTTCGGATTCGACGTGCTGCCGCGGCTGCTGGGCCGGCTGTACGCCTATCCGCTGGACGGATTCTATTGCGACGTCGGCACCCCCGAACGCCTGGAGTACGCGCGCCGGACTTGGCGCGGATAAGGAGACCGCCACCATGCTTATCACCCAGACCCCCTTGCGCATCAGCATCGCCGGCGGCGGCACCGATCTGGAGGCCTACTACCGGCATTCCGGCGGCGCCGTGCTTAGTTCCGCCATCGACAAGTACGTCTACGTCATCCTCAACAAGCGCTTCGACGACAAGATCTACGTCAGCTACTCGAAGAAGGAGATCGTCGACTCGGTGGACGAGATCCAGCACGAACTGGTGCGGGAAGCCATGCGCATCGCCGGCATCTCCAAAGGCGTCGAAATCGCCATCATGGCGGACATCCCCTCCTCCGGTTCCGGCCTGGGGTCGTCGAGCAGCCTGACGGTCGGGCTGCTAAACGCCTTCCACGTCTACCAGGGCGAACAAGTGACGGCGGAGCAACTGGCCCGCGAGGCGTGCGAAATTGAAATCGGCCGCTGCGGCAAGCCCATCGGCAAGCAGGACCAGTACATCGCGGCCTACGGAGGCCTGAATTTCTTCGAATTCCTGCCCACCGGCGAGGTGCGCGTCACGCCCATCCGCCTCGGCCCCGTCAAGCGGCATTGGGGCGCGTGCATGATGCTGTTCTTCACCGACATCACCCGCAGCGCGGACACCATCCTCAAGGAACAAAACGCCAACACGGGGAACAACCGGACCGACCTCGACCGGATCAAGGCGCTGGCGTTCCGCGCCCGGGACGCCGTCGTCGCCGGCCGGTTCGACGAAATCGGCGACATACTCCGGGAGAATTGGAATCTGAAGAAGGAACTGGCGTCCGGCATCACCCGTCCCGAGATCGACGCCATGGTGGCCGCCGCCGCGCAGGGCGGCGCCACGGGCTGCAAGCTGTGCGGCGCGGGCGGCGGCGGATTCCTGCTGACCTATTGCCCCCGGTCCGAGAAGAGCCGCTTACGCCAGGCCATGCGGGGCTACCGCGAAATGCCGTTCTTCCTCGAGCGCTACGGCAGCAAGGTCAACTACAACGCCGAAGGCTACGAATGGGATTGACGCCGCGCTACCGCCCGAAGCGGTGGAGCCAGCGCACCTTGAACAGTTCCCAGAAAATCAGCAGGGATTTGCGCAGGTTGTAGGTCAGGCGCGAGTCGGGATGGTGGGTCCATTCCACGGGAAACTCGGCCACGCGCAATCCGGCCCGCTGCGCCAGGAACAGCAATTCGCCGTCGAAGATCACGCTGGAAAGCCGTTGCCGCGGGAACAGTTCGTCCACGGCCCGACGCGCGTAGAGCTTGAAACCGCACTGGGTGTCGGCAAAGGCCACCTTGAGCCAGCGGTTCTGCAGGGCCCGGTAGACCCGCGAGGCGAATTCGCGCAAGGGCGTTTGCCGCGCCGCCACGTGCGCGCCGGCCGTCCCGCGCGACCCGATGGCCACGTCGTTGCCCGCCGCCAGCAGGCGCAGCGCCTCCGCGACGCACTCGATCGGCACCGCGTAGTCGGCATCCATGAACAGCACCCGCTCCCCCCGCGCCGCCAGCATGCCGGTTTTGACCGCATAGCCCTTGCCGCGGTTCGGGAAATATTCGATCGTTTGCAGATCGGGAAACGACTTCCGGAATTCCTCCGCGACGGCGCAGGTGCGGTCGCGGCTGCCGTCGCTGACCACGACGATTTCGGCGGCGTAGGGCTGGGCGCGCAGATAGGCGCAGGTCGCTTCCAGCGTCCTTCCGATCCGGTCCGCTTCGTTGTAGGCGGGAATCACAACCGACAAAAACACCGGCGCCATTGCTTCTCCTTCCGTGCCGCCTTCCGTCAGCCTCGCCTTCATAGCGGGGGCCCGGGCGGGATGCA
>JAKLIL010000014.1 GCA_022709625.1 Verrucomicrobiota bacterium | reverse complement strand
TCCCCGAACCGCCGGCCTTGGACGTCACCAACGCAAACGAAACGGTGGCCCACAGCGTGAGCAACCGCATCATCGGGGGCACCTCGTCCAATCTGACCGGCCAGATCCGCTGGACCAACAGCCTGAATGGAGCCAACGGTTCGATAGACGCGGCCGCGGCCTGGTCGTTTACCAGTGCGCTGGCGGTAGGCACCAACGTCATCACCGCTTCCGGCACGAACAGCGCCGGTGCATCCGCCTCGGATGCGGTCGCCATCGTTCGGCAGAGCGCGGCGAATCCAGCAATCGACCTCGTCAAGAGCGTGAGTGCAGACGGCACGCCTGCCGGTGCCGTGAAGTTTCTGCAAGGCACGAACCAGCAACCGGTGACCTATTTCTTCGTGATCTCGAACGTGGGCGAAGCGGCGCTGACGAACGTCGTGGTGGACGATCCGGACGTGGCCTACAACGCGTTGATTGGAGACCTTGCGGTGGGCCAGAGCGTCACGACGAGCGTGGCGGACGTGATCGGCGCCAGTCTCGTCAATGTGGCCACCGTGTCGGCATATGGTCCGGAAGGCCAACCGGTTTCCGCCAACGATTCGGCCGAAGTGGAAATGGAAGTTCCCAGTCCGTACATCGAGATCACC
This sequence comes from Verrucomicrobiota bacterium, assembly GCA_022709625.1. Lineage (GTDB taxonomy): Bacteria > Verrucomicrobiota > Kiritimatiellia > CAIQIC01 > Lenti-01 > Lenti-01. Next base: position 11,739 of record JAKLIL010000014.1, on the reverse strand, counting down.
AACAGTATTCTGGCGGTTGCGCACAGCGTTTCCAACCTGACCGTGATGGGCGCTTCCGCCAATCTGGCGGGGCATATCCGCTGGACCAACGGGTTGACTGGAAGTTCGAGCCAGATTGCGGTGGCCGAGGAATGGTCGTTTGTTTGTTCCCTGGCGGTGGGCACGAATCCGGTGACCGTGGTCGGCACCAACGATTTCGGCCAGAGCGCCGCGCACACCGTCTACTTCGTCCGCTCCGCCGCTCCAGCGGCGACACCCTACCTGGACGTGACCAACGCCAATGAAACGGTGGCCAACGGCGTCAGCAACCGCGCGGTCGGCGGCACCTCATCGAACCTCGTCGGCCTGATCCGCTGGACCAACAGCCTGAACGGATTGACCGGCACCTTGGCGGCCGATCCAGTCTGGACCTTTGCATGTCCCTTGGCGGTAGGGAGCAATCCGATCACGGTTTGGGGCACCAACAGCGCCGGGCAGGTCGCCTCGGACACGGTGACGATCCTGCGCGCCGACCCGCAGGGCGGGGTAATCATTTTCCAGCCCGGGCCCGGTTTGAACGATGGCAGCGATGACGGGCGCGCCGGCGCCGGCAAGGATGCCAACGGCGGCAATTGCAACGGATCCGGCAGCAATGAGGGCGATGCGGTCTATCTCTATGCCGACCCGATTTCGGACTGCAATCCCTGCCACAGCAAGATGTTCATCCAATTCAACCTGGACACGCTGCCGGTCGACGTGGCCGCGGTCTATGTGGGCTTTACCCACATTCCCCAGACCGATTATTGCCTGTCCAACTGCGAAGCGGACTTCAACTTCTACCCCTTGACTGGAGCCTGGAATGAAATGACGGTCAACTTGGACAACCAGCCGGCGCGGGGGGCGCTGGTTCTCGGGCCGGTCCGTTTGGCGTTCCCCAATGATCCGGGCACCCGGGAATATGAAATCACCGGCCTCTACCGGGAGTGGAAGAACGGGACTATCCCCAACCATGGGCTGGAAATTTCCTCGGATGACGTCGGGTGCAACAACGCGGCGGTAGCGTTTTATGTCCATTCATCAGATGCGGCCGATCCGGCCCAGCGGCCGTATCTGCGGGTCCTGACCGGCGCCAGTCCGTATCTGGCCATTACCAATGTGCCGGACACGGTGGCGAACAGCGTAAGCAACTACACCCTGGGTGGCATCGCCAACACCCAGGTGGTCGGGCAGATCACCTGGAGCAACAGCCTGGGCGGGGCGGGAAGCCTTCCGGCCAGCACCAACTGGGAGGTCACCGTCCCGCTGGCCGTGGGCGACAATCTCATCACCGTGAGCGGAACCAATCAGCTGGGTGAAACCGCATCGGATGCCATCACGATCGTGCGCGCGGACATCGGGCTTCCCGGGATCGAATTGGTCAAGACGGCGTTTCCAGAGACATACTCGGCCGCCGGGGAGACGATTGGCTACATGTTCACGGTGCGCAACATCGGCGCTGTGACGCTGACCAACGTGATGGTGAGCGATCCGCTGGTGGCGGTGTCGGGCGGGCCGATCGAACTGGCTCCGGGTGCGGAAGACAGCACAACCTTCACCGCAACCTACCTCATCACGCCCGCGGACCTGGACGCCGGGCAGGTGTACAACACGGCGACGGCCACGGGCGAAGATCCGGGCGGGGTCAACGTCGAAGACGACGACGCGGCCACCGTGTGTCGCAATCTGTTCATGACGCCGCCGCCGGATGTGACGCTCGATTGCACAGAGGATGTCAGCACCAACAACACCGGGGTTGCCACCGCCGCCAGCGGGTGCGGGTGCTTCATCAATCTCACGCATGCGGACATCATGGATCCCGGCAATTGCCTGCAAAGCTACATCCTGCGGCGCATTTGGAGGGCCGAGGACAACTGTGCCAACCTGATCATCCATACCCAGGTGATCACGGTCGTGGATACCGAGGCGCCGGACTTGACTCTCCCGGCCGACGAGACGGTGGCGTGCGATGCGGTTCCGGCGGTGGGCGCAGCCATCGCCACGGACAACTGCGACGCGGACGTGACGGTGTTCTTCAACGGCGAAGTCCGTACAGATGGCGCGTGTCCAGGCACCTACACGCTGACCCGCACCTGGACGGCGACGGATGACTGCGGCAATGCAACCAGCCTGAGCCAAACCATTGAAGTGCAGGACGCCGTGGCGCCGGATCTGACCATTCCGGCCGCTGCAACGGTGGAATGCGATGCGATTCCGGCGGTGGGCGCGGCCACCGCCACGGACAACTGCGACGCCGATGTGACGGTGACCTACAACGGCGAAGTCCGCACGGACGGCGCTTGCGCGAACCGCTACACGCTGACGCGCACCTGGACGGCGACGGATGACTGCGGCAATGCAACCAGCCTGAGCCAAACCATTGAAGTGCAGGACACCGTGGCGCCGGATCTGACCATTCCGGCCGACGAGACGGTGGAGTGCGATGCGGTCCCGGCGGCGGGGACGGCGACGGCGACCGATATCTGCGACGCCGATGTGACGGTGTTCTTCAACGGCGAAGTCCGCGCGGACGGCGCCTGCGCAAACCGCTACACGCTGACGCGCACCTGGACGGCAATCGACGATTGCGGCAACTCAACCACCCTCAGCCAGACCATCGAAGTGCAGGATACCGCGGCGCCGGATCTCATCGTTCCGGTGGATGTGACGGTGGAGTGCGCACCGCCGCCGCCGCCGGCCGTGACGGCGACCGATTCCTGTGATTTGGATGTGCCGGTGTCCCTCAGCGTGACCACCAATGGCCAGTGCCCCGCAATGGTCGTCCGGGTCTGGACGGCCACCGATGACTGTGGAAACAGCGTCTCGGCCACGCAACGGGTAACCGTGGTGGATACGATGCCGCCGGTGTTGCCGACGCTGCCGGGAGGCGGGGATTTGGGCATCAACCCGATTCCTCCCGGGTGCACCGAAGGGCTGATGGCCGCGGACGACTGCGATGGGGCCATGCCGGCGGTCTGCGTGGCCGGTGGAATCACCGGCGCCGGAAACAACAAGAGCCAGACCTTTACCTATACGGCTGCGGATGCCTGCGGGAATGCCGCAACCGGAACCGTGACGTGCACCTGGCTGGTGGTGCTGCTGGCGCCGACCAACCCGGCGGCGGCGGCAACCAGCATGAGCCGCATCCAATTGACCTGGACGGACAATAATTATTACGAAACCGGCTACGCGCTGGAACGCCGCAATTCAAGCAATGCGGTCTGGATTGCCTTGGTCACTCTGCCGGCCAACACCGGAGCCTATGAGGATATGGGCCTGGCCGCCGGGCAGACCTATACCTACCGCCTCTTCGCCGTCAATCCGGACGGCTCGTCCCCGCCGAGCATCGAAATATCGGCGACAACTCCCGGCGTGCCTGCGCCGCCCGCCAACTTCACGGCGGCCGCCCGGGCGACCAACCAGATCGGGTTGACATGGACCGACCAAGCGAACAACGAAACCGGATTCGAGGTGCAGCGCCGGGCCGGCGCCGCCGGCGCCTGGGGCGTGGCAGCGGTTCTGCCGGCCGAGGCCGCTTCATACACGGATTCCGGGTTGGCTCCGAATTCCCTGTATTACTACCGGTTGCGCGCCACCAATGCCGTGGGCGCTTCCGCCTTCAGCGGCGAGGCCAGTGCCTCCACCTGGCCGCTGCCGGAGGATCCGGATTGCGCCTACGAACTCGCCGTGACGGCCACCAATCTGACGGCCGATGGCGGGGGAATGGTTTGGCCGGCGCAGATTCCGGAGAATGCGGTCGTGGGCGGCACGCTGGGCATCCGCCAGACCAGTCCGCGCAGCCTCGGTACGGTGCAACGCGTGGCCGTGGGCTTCCGCAATCTGGCCGGCCAGGCCGTGGGCCGGCCGCGCGAGATGGCCCTGTTGCAAGGAGTGCCCGGGTGTCCGGGCCGCAATCTCGCCGCGGTGTCCATGCCGGCGGATGTGCGGGCGCCGGTGACCGCCGGCAGTTACCACCTGTGGATTGAAGCCTATGTTTCGCCGGCGGATCCCGTGGCGACCTTCCAGGCGCAGGTGCGCACCAACACAGGCAGCCTGGTCAAAAACCTGGGGCTGCTTACGGTTCAACCGCGTCCAGCCAGCCAGATCCAGGTGCGTATTCTGCCGTCTTCGGGATTGATCGGCCAGACGCTGGTCGTCCCGGTTCTGGTGAATTCAACCGGCGGGGTCAGTTCCGTCGGGTTCACCGTGGTATACGATCCGGCCATCGTGGCGAATCCCCGCGTCCGGCCGGGAGCCGATGCCCCCGCGGTCTGGCCCGTGGTCAATACCGCCACGGTGGGACGGGTGGGTGCGCTCCTGCTGCTGCCGGACAAGGAAAGTTTGCCCGGCGGAACCCGCCAACTGGCCGAGATCTGGTTTGATTCGGTGGCCAGCGGCGTCTCCGCGCTGACATTTGCCGATGTCCCGGTGGCCCGCGAGGTGGCCTTCGTGGATCCCGAGATCAGCCCGACGGTTGAGTGGATGGGCGATTCCGCCACAGTCCTGATGCCGGGATTCGAGGCCGATATTGTCTCGCGCCCGGGCGGCGATTTGTCCGTTACCGAGGCCGATGTCCTGATGATGCAACTTCTGGTGGCCGGCATCGAGCCTCCCGCCGGCAGCAACGAGTATCGCAAGGCGGACTGCTCGCCGCGCGCAAGCAGCGGCAACGGCCGGCTGGATGTCGCCGACCTGCGCCAGGCCATCCGCTACCAGAACGGAGTGGATGCCCTGCAACCGGAAGGCGGACCATGGGCGCCCACCAACGGAGTCTTGTCGCGGAAACCCGGCGCGGGTCTCCTGAGCGAAAGCGACCGGACATTGGCGGTCGCCGACCAGACCGTGACCCGGGGGGAAACCTTCTGGCTGGCGGTTGAACTGGCCGCGCAAGGCAATGAATCCACCCTGGGCTTCTCCCTGGAATTCGATCCCGCGCTGCTGACGTATCTCGATGTGCGGAAGGTCGGCGCCGCCGGCGACGCCACGCTGGTTCCATCGCTGAATGACTTGGCCAACGGCCGCGTGGGATTTGCCTTGGCGATGCCCGGGGTTGCCGTTTGGCCGGCGGGGACGGCGCCGATGCTCGAGGTGGCCTTTGCCACGGCCGCAGGCAACTCGCTCGCGGTTGCGCCGATCGTATTCGGCGACAGCCCGGTGATCCGGAGTTGTGCCGACATCCATGCCGGGACCCTGACGGTGGCTTATACCGGTGGCGCGGTCACGCTCCAGCCCGTGGTGGCTTCCGGTGCGCCGGACACCCCCGTCGGGCTGACGGCCGAAGCCACGGCCACCAATCAGATTCATCTCGCCTGGACTGACGCGGCGAATGATGAAACCGGATTCCGCGTGCTGCGCCGCTCCGGGGTGCAGCCCTGGAACTCCATCGCCGTGTTGGCGCCCGATGTGGAAAACTATTCCGATGTCGGCTTGGCGGCCGGTCAGGCCTATCGGTACCAGGTGGAGGTCTTCAATGGCAGCGGGTCGGGCTTCAGCGATGAAGTCGAAGCCACCACCTGGAACCGCCTCACGGCCTGGCGCCTCGCCAAGTTCGGCACCGCCATCGACGAAGGCGCGGCGGGCGATGCCGGCGATTGGGACGAGGATGGCGTGCCCAATCAGCTTGAATACGGCTTGGGCACCGATCCCGCCGACGACCAGGATCCCGTCGAGGCATGGGCGATGGCCCTGCGCGACGGCGTCCAGATCGGATCGGACCGGTTCCTGACCGCCATCTACCGGTTGGGTCCCGATGCCGCTTCCGACATGCAAATCCAGATGCAACTCAGTACCGATCTCCTGCTTCCCTGGACGATTTCCATGGTACCCGTGGATGAAACCCTCCTCGATGGCGTGCGCCAAATCCGCGTTCGGTCGGACCAGCCGCTGGGCGTGCGGTGGCGGGAGTTCATGCGCATGCGCGCGTTGCCGGCCACCGACTGAATGCGGTGTCCGGACGCCTCGGTGGCGGTCGATCCGCCGCTGGATGGAGAAATGGGCGGCGGAAAGCCGCCCGCCCCAGTCGATCCAATCTGGAAATAGGCCGCCGGGGTTATTTGGGCCGCAGGGTCAGCGGCAGCCGGGCGGGGCGGACGACGGGGTCGGCGCGGAGTTCCGCGTAGGTTTTGGCCAGCCGGTCCCGGTCGTCCGGTTTTTCCAGGCAGGCGATGCCGCGCGCGAAGATGGCTTGGGCGCGGTCGGGATCCTTGAGGTCTTCGATGGCGATGGCGAGCATTTCATGCCAGGGCCGGGTTTCGTCGGGAAAGGCGGCGACGATTTTCTCGTATTCGGCGATGGCTTCCTCGGGCAGGCCTTTGACGCGGCGGGACCGGGGGATGCCGTACATGGGCTGGGGACGGTCATAGTAGGATTTCGACCACAGGAACCCATCGAACGCGGAGGCGATCAACTGGGCGAAGGGGTGGGCAAGGAGGATGGCGGCGGCCAGGAACAGGCCGAACCCGAAGAGTGCCCCCGCGGGGCCAACGGCGAGGAGAATCGCCGTTCCCCCCAGCAGGAGGACGCCCGCGACAAGAATGCGCCAAAGCAGGGAAAACAACAGGCTTTTCAGTTCGGCGTTCATGGCGGCGGTTGGATCCCATCAACCTTGATTCACCCGCGCGGTACGCCTGGGTGTGTGGGAATCAGCCGTAGTGGGCGGCGATCCACTTCTGGTATTCGCCGGAGCGGACTTGGGCGCACCATTCGGCGTGGGCGAGGTACCAGTCCACGGTGCGCTCGAAGCCGGTGGCCCAGGTTTCGGCGGGTTTCCAGCCCAACTCGCGCTCGATCTTGGAGCAGTCGATGGCGTAGCGGCGGTCGTGGCCGGGGCGGTCCTTGACGAAGGCGATGAGTTCACGGCGCGGCTTGCCGCCGGCCAGCGGCGGGGCCTTGGCGTCGACGAGGTCGCAGATTTTTTCGACGACGCGGAGGTTGGGCAGTTCGTTGCGGCCGCCGACGTTGTAGGTGGCGCCGAAGTCGGCCTGGGTCATGACGCGCCAGATGGCGGAACAGTGGTCGGTCACGAAGAGCCAATCGCGCACGTTCAGGCCGTCGCCGTAGACGGGCAGGGGCTTGCCTTCGAGGGCGTTGAGGATCATCAGCGGGATGAGCTTTTCGGGGAACTGGAAGGGGCCATAGTTGTTGGAGCAGTTGGAGAGCGTGGTGGGGAGCCGGTAGGTCTCGTGGTAGGCGCGGACCAGATGGTCGCTGGCGGCCTTGGACGCGGAATAAGGCGAATTGGGGGCGTAGGGGGTGTCTTCGGTGAAATAGCCGCGGGGGCCCAGCGTCCCGAACACTTCGTCGGTGGAGACGTGGTGGAACAACTTGATTTGGCCGGCGTGTTCGCGGGCGACTTGCAGGAGGGTGTAGGTGCCGACGACGTTGGTGCGGACGAACTCGTCGGGGGCGACGATGGAGCGGTCCACGTGGCTCTCGGCGGCGAAATGGGCGATGGCGTCGATTTGGTATTTCGCGACGACGTCTTTCATCCGGTCGGCGTCGCAGACGTCGGCCTTGACGAAGACGTAGCGTTCGCCGGCCTGTTCGGCGACGTCGAGGAGGGAGAGGGGATTGCCGGCGTAGGTGAGCTTGTCGACGTTGACGATGCGCGCCGGGCAGTCTTTTTGGTCGAAGAGCCAGCGGATGAAATTGACGCCGATGAAGCCGGCGCCGCCGGTGACCAGCAGGTTGCGGAAGGTCCGGCTCATTATTGGTTTTTCACCTCGCGCAGCAGGGCGTCGCGGTAGCGGGCGACGTATTCGGCGAGGTCTTCGCGCCAATCCTTCATGACGTTGAGGCCGGCCTTCTTGAGATTGGCGTTTTCGAGGATGGAATTGGCGGGGCGCACGGTAGGGGTGGGGTAGTCGGCGGTGGTGCACGGACGCACGTCGCACTCGAGTCTCATCAGGGAGATGAACTCCTTGGCGAAATCGTACCAGGAGCAGTAGCCCTCGCCGGAGGCGTGGAACAGGCCGGCGGCATCGGCTTCGAGCACGGCGAGGATCTGGTGGGCGAGGCGGCGGGACCAGGTGGGGGTGCCGAACTGGTCGCTGACCACGCGCAGGCCCTTCTGGGGCTCGTTGGCGGCGCGGCGCAGAATGGTTTTCAGGAAGTTGTAGCCGTGGGAGCCGTAGAGCCACGCGGTGCGCAGGATGGCGTGGCGCGGGTCCTTATCCAGGATTTCGCGTTCGCCGGCAAGCTTGCTCTTGCCATAGACGCTGGCCGGATTGGGCGCGTCGCTCTCCACGTACGGCTGCGGAACGGGCCGCACGCCGTCGAAAACGTAGTCCGTGGACACGTGGACGAGGAAAATGCCGTGGGCCTTGGCGCGGGAGGCCAGCAGCGCGGGCCCCTCGCGGTTGACGCGCCAGGCCTTGGCGACGTCGCTTTCGGCGCGGTCCACGGCGGTGTAGGCGGCGCAGTTGACGATGGCGTCGGGCTTCCACAGGTTGAGCACGCCGTCGACGCTGGCGGCTTCGGCGATGTCGAGGTTGGGCAGGTCGAGGGCCAGGACTTCGTGCCGGGCGAACGTTTCGCGGCAATCCCAGCCGAGTTGGCCCCAGCCGCCGGTGACGAGGATTTTCATGGGGAATTCCTTTGGGGTTGCAGGTGGCAGGTGGCGGGTTTCAAGAGGGCGGGGTTCGCCAGCGCGCGAGGCATTCGGCGAGGCGCGGATCCAAAACGGTTTTGGCCTGGTTCAAAATATACAAATGGATGCCGGGGGCGCCATGGGCGATGAGGCCGTCGATCTGGGCGACGAGCCAGGCGATGCCGGCGGACCGGGCGGCGGCGGGATCGGGCGCGGCGAGCGCGGCGCGCAGCGCGGCGGGCGCGGTGGCGCGGCTGAAGGCGAGCGCGCGGTCGAGCTGCGCGGGCGACGCGACGGGCATGAGGCCGGGCAAAATGGGCGCCCGGATGCCGGCGGCGCGCGCGGCGTCGAGGAAGCGGAAATAGGCGGCGTTGTCGAAGAAGAGCTGGGTGTTGACGTAGTCGGCGCCGGCGTCGAGCTTGGCCTTGAGGTGGCGCAGGTCGGTGGCGAGGTCGGGCGCTTCGGGGTGGGTTTCGGGATAGCCGGCGACGCCGCAGCAGATTTCGGGGTGGCGCGCTTTGATCAGCGCGACGAGGTCGGCCGCGTGGGCGAGGCCGTCGGGCGCGGGGCGAAACGCGGTTTCGCCGCGCGGCGGATCTCCGCGCAGGGCCATGATGTTGCGGATGCCGGCGGCATGGATGCGGTCGATCTGCGCGACCAGTTCGGCGCGGGAAGCGCCCACGCAGGTGAGATGGGCGACGACGGGCGTGAAGCCCATGCGGGCCAGCAGTTCCCAGGCGGCGAAGCTGAATTCGCGCGTGGCGCCCCCGGCCCCGTAGGTGCAGGTGACGAAGTCGGGCCGAACCGGCCGCATGCGCTCGATGGACCCGCCCAGGGCGCCGAAGCCGATGGGATCCTTGGGCGGATAGAACTCCAGCGAGAGCGTTGGCTGGCGCCGCGCCGCCAAGACGTCCCGAATGGTCCGCAGGGTCATGGAGGCCAGCATAGCGGAAGGCCGGCGCGGACCACACGCTTTTTTTTGCCCGCCGGTGGGCTTACGGGAAAGCGGCGCGCAGGAAACGCGGGCCGTTGGTGGCCGCGGCGGCCGGCAGGCTGAAACCTTCCGAGCGGGTTCGGCGGATTCGCGCCACGGGGGTTTCCACGGCGAACGGCTGGCGCAGGTCGTTGGCTCCGAATATCCGCAGGTCGTGGTCCTCCAGCGCCGCATGCGCCACTTCGACCTCCACCTGGATATCCGCCGAGTCCGGAATGGGATAGACGTCGGAAATCCAAACGAGCATGACCGTTTGTTCGAGGGGGATGCCGTTGGTGCCGGCGGAATAGATCCGGCGCACGTCGGCGGAGGTGAGCGCGCGCCGCCAGACGGCGACGTCGTCCACGTCGCCGGCGAAGTAGTAATGGGGATCCGTGCCGTTGCGGCCGATGGCGGCGGCTTGGCGAGAGCGGACGGCGTTGGTCAGGCCATAGCCCGCGTGGGTGCCCCAGTCCGTACCGCTGTGGATGTCCACGAGGCGGCCGTCGAGGTATACCAAGGCCTGGCCGACGGCGCGGCCGGCCGAACCGTGGTAGACGCCGACGACGTGGTGCCAGACGCCCGTGCGCAACCGGGCCTCGGGGATGCCCGGCCGGGCGGCATCGAGGGCGACGTCGGTGACTTTGAAGCGCAGTTCCTTTTGGACGCGGTCCAGATAGATCGAATAGGCGTCGTCGGTGGAGTCGTAGATGCAGGCATAGTCGGTGGAAAGTCCCGAGGGCAAGGTGGATAATTGGACCCAGAGGGACAGGGACACCGCGTTGGTCCCGATCTCCAGAACCTCGTTGGTGGGAATATCGACATGGTCGTTGATGCCGTCCAGCCGCAAGGCGCCGCCCATGCGCGCGTTCGTGCCGGACAGCCATGTGGGCGGGGTGCCGAATCCCCACAACCGGGCGGAACTGTTCAGCTCGACGTCCTTGGCGACCAGGGCCGCCGGTTTTGCGAGGTTGTCGTCGAGTTTCCAGTAGGCCGCCAGGCCTTGGGCGAGTTGGGTGTTGGCGGGAGGCGGCAGCGGGACCCAGTTATGCGCGTCGAAAGGATCGTCGACCACGAGACCATCCACGCCCAGATCGAGATAGGTCTCGATTTCGGGCGTGGCGAGCGACCAGGCGTAGAGAATCATGCCGGCGGCATGGACTTGCGCCGCCAAGTCGGTGGTGACGGTGTTTTTTTCCCAGGAAATTTTGGAAATCCCGTTGGTCTTGAAGTCGTCCAGCAGACCGGCGGGCAATGTGCCGTTGCCGATGTATGCGAGCCCGATGCCAGGTTCGAGTTGGCGTACCGCGCGCAGGAAGTCGTAGTCCTCGCAGGCGACCAAGGCGTTGGCACAGGCGTTTTCGGCGCGCAGGACGGCGACGACGTTGCTGGCCGAGCCGGTCTTGCGGTGGACCATCGGCAGGACGCCGGCCGGCAGGGAGCGCAGGGCTTCCGCAAAAGTGGGGATGCGTTCGTCCGCGAACAGGGGGGAGAACTTGACGCCCGCATCCAGTTCCTTCAATTGGGCCAAGGTCAGGTTGGCCACGGCGGTGACGGCGCCGTAGCCCGTCGTGGTGCGGACCACGGTGTCGTCGTGCATCAGCACGAGTTCGCCGTCGGCGGTGGCGCGCACGTCGAACTCGATGCGGTCCACGAGGCCGGAACAGGCGCGGAAAGCGGCGCAGGTGTTTTCCGGCGCGTTGAGATAGCCTCCCCGGTGGGCCACCAGCTCGACCCCGGCCGCCGGAAAAACCGGCAGGCAAACGCAAATCCCCGCGGCCAAGAGCGGCCGCAGGAGGCGGGAGGCGAAGCGCATGCCGGTTTGCATTGGAGGTCCCACCACCGAATGGAACGCGCACCATACCATAAGCCAAGGTGCCGTCAAGGGGCGGGGTCAGGCATTAAGAATTAAGATTTCGGCCGGATTCTTAATTCTTAATGCCTGACCCCGGGGCCGGCGGCGGCGCGGGGGCGGGCCGGCGGGGGTCTTCGACGCGGACCAGGTTGGCGCGGTCCGGGGGCGGCTCGAAGTGGGTGACGTATTCCAAATGGACAAGGGCGTTGGTGGCCAGGTTGGCGTTGGCATAGGCCGCGGCCATTTCCGCCGCGGTGGCGGCCAGGGTTTTGCCCTCGGCGGAAAAAAAGCCCAGGAAGGGCAACTGGA
>JAKLIL010000139.1 GCA_022709625.1 Verrucomicrobiota bacterium | reverse complement strand
GGTCCGGCCAGCACGAACAGCCCCACCGCGGCGGGGGTCATCACGAACAGCAGCGTGCGCAACCCGTGATGGATCGCCGCGCGCATCTCGGCGTGCTTGCGCTGCGCGGCGAAATCGGAGAGCACCGGCAGCAGCACCGTCCCCAGCGCCGTCGCTAGGATCCCCTGCGGCAGGTAGATGAGGCGTTCGGCGTAGAACAGCGCCGACGGCGCCCAGGGCCCGACCCACATGGCGATCATGCTGTTGACCAGCACGTTGATTTGGTTGACGGCCAAGCCGAGGGCGGAAGGCCCCATCAGCAGGAAGACCTGTTTTACGCGCGGATCGCGCCAATCCGCGTCGATGCCCGGCCGCCAGCCCACGCGGAACAAGGCCGGCAGCTGGTAGGCGAGCTGCACGACCCCCGCCGCGAACACGGTCCACGCCAGCGCCTGGATCTGGCGCGTAGGACCGCCGCGCAGCAGCGGCACGATGAACAGGACGGAAAGGATCCACACGACGTTGAGCAGCGCCGGGGTGAAGGCCGAAACCGCGAATTTCCGGTAGGAATTGAGCACGGCCATGGCCAGCGCGGCCATGCAGATGAAAAAGACGTAGGGCAGCATGATGCGCGCCAGCGGCAGGACCGCCGCGGCCTTGGCGCCCAGGCCCGGCCAGCGCAGGGCGGCGCTCATCCCGGCGATGCCTGCCGCCACGATGCCCAGCAGCACCGCCGCCACCAGCGTGATCACCCGGCGGGCCAGCCGCCACGCCTCGGATTCCCCTTCGTTCCGGCGCGCCTCCATGAACACCGGCACGAACGCGGAGGACAGCGCGCCTTCGCCGAACAGCGCCCGGAACAGGTTCGGCAGGCGGAACGCCACCACGAACGACGACATCGCCAGCGAAGTGCCGAAGACTCCGGCCGTCAGCACGTCGCGCGCCATGCCCAGCACGCGGCTGAGCATCGTGAATCCGCCCACCGCGAACGCGAACCGGATGACGTTGCGGTTTTCCATGCGCCTAGCCGGGCCCCCCCCCGCCGGTCGCGGCCGAAGGGCACAGCGCCCGCACCGCGCAGCCCGCGCAGTTCGGCCGGCGGGCGAAGCAGCACCGCCGCCCGTGGAAAACCATCGCGTGCGACCAGGCCGTCCAATCTTTTTTCGGCACGATCGCCTGCAGCGCGCGTTCGATCTTCACCGGATCGTCCTCGTTCCGCACGAACCCAAGACGGTTTGAGAGCCGGATGAAATGCGTGTCCACCACCAGCCCCGGCCGGCCGAACACGGTCGCCGCCAGCAGGTTCGCCGTCTTGCGGCCGATGCCCGGCAGCGAAACCAGCACGTCGAAGTCGGCCGGCAACCGCCCGCCGAATTCCGCGTCCAGCCGCGCCATCAGGGCGCGGACGTTCTTGGCCTTGTTGCGGAAAAAGCCCGTCGAATGGAACTCTCGTTCGAGCGTTTCCTGCGGGGTTGCCGCCCAGTCCTTCGCCGCGCGGTATTTCCGGAACAGGGCCGGCGTCACGAGATTGACCCGCTTGTCGGTGCACTGCGCGGACAGGATGGCCGCCACCGCCAGGTCCAGGGGGGTGGTCCAATCCAGTTCGCAGCGGGCGTCGGGATAGGTCCGTTTCAGCGCGCGCAACACGGCCTTGGCGCGGGCTTGGCGTTGGTCCAACGATTTCCTGGCCACGGGCGCCTCCGTTATTTCTCCGCCTGGTCGCGCAGACAGCGGAGCCGGCCGTTCACGTAGGGGCCGGGCAGCTGTTCCTCCAGCAACGCGAGTTGCTCGCCGGAATCGAACACGTTCACCAGCGCCTCGTAGTCGGCGCGGGCGAAGTTCAGCAGCGCCTCCAGCTTGCGGGTCGCCCGGTCCTGCACCACGAAGCACAGTTGCGCGTCGGTCGAATCCTGCGCATCGAACAAGAGGTTCTTGGTTTCCGCCGGCAGTTTGGCGGGATTTTGCCGGTACATCAGGTACTTGACGTGCTCCACCAGACGGGCATCGAGGCCTTCTTCCAGCAGGAATACGCGCTCGACCAGTTCGCTCCATTCGATCACAAGATGGATTTCCGGAGGGACGACGTCCGGAGGCCAGGCCTTCTGCAATTCCCGCACGGCCTCGCGGAAGCCTTGCTCGGCCTGTTCCAGCGTGCGCCCGCCTGCCAGCGGCTCGTAATGGATGAAAACGTCCCGTTCCCGGTCGTGGTAGACCAGCGGCAGATCGATGCGGAAGCTCTTGCGGCACCCCGCGCATTCCACGCGGTTGATCCGCCCCGCCAGCAACGCCTCGCGCAATTCCGGATCCCGGTCGACGTCGAGGCTATCCCATAGGTCCACGGTTTGCTCGCGGCCGCAAAAGGGACAGGCGATTTCGTGCGTGCGTTTCTGTGACATCGGGGCGGCATCATGCCAACCCCCGCCGCGGAACACAACCAGAACCAACCGGGCCGCGCGCCGGCGCGGCCGTCCGGCTACGGTCCGCCGGGCGCGGGCACGGCCATCAGGGTGCCGGGTTCGTAGGTCTGCATCAGGCGCAGGAAGACCGGTTCGTACTCGTCGTACAGGTGCGGCGGGGCGCTGAACTGCACGTGGTGGGCCAAATCCCCGGTCAGGAAATCGAGCAACAGCACCCGGCTGCGGTACAATTGGACCGACCGTTTCACGGCGCGGTACGGCCCCACGTAGGCGAAATCCATATGCGTGTTCGCCGACAGCCCGCGCTCGATCCGCCGCAATTGCTCGACCAGTTGGGCGAAGGTCGCGCCATTGGTGGCCGCCGCGTGCACGGACATGTCCATGTCGAACGGGCCTTGAAACACGACGTTGAAAAAACCGGCGGGCGGCTGGGCCAACCGCACCCAATGGCGCGGCGGCACCACGCGGAACAAGCCCGACGGATCCGCGTAGGGGGGATCGTCCAGCCCCCGGACGATGTCGGCGGCGTCGCCCGGACGCGGCCCCGCGCCGCCGGTTGTCCGGTACTCGCCGACGCGGCGGGTCACGTTCTTCAAATCCGCCAGAAACGCCGCCACGGCCAGCAGGGCGAAGACCAATAGGATCCACCGCAGGCGGGTCCGCCAGCGGTCCTGCCGGTGCCGCTCCTCCCGTTCTCGCCGCGCCCGCCGGGCCGCGGCCGCCCGCAGCGCCTCGTCCGAAGGAGCCCGCGTCCCCATCAGTTGCTCCGGGCGAACCGGGTCACGTAGTCCGGCAGCCAGTTCCAGTAGGCGTAGTATTCCTCGGGCAGTTCGGTCACGATCTGTTCGAAGGCGACAATGTCCTGCCGCAACGGGTCTGCCTTGCTGGGCACCACCCGCTCGTCGCGGACGAAGAGCTGGGAATCGCCCGAGGCGGCGTCTTGCACCGTCTCGAATTCCACGGTGCGGTCCGCTTGGCCGAAATAGTCCAACCGGGCTTCGAGCGCCGGTTCGGCCACTTGCAGGAAGCGGTCGAAGCGGGCCGGCCCCAGGGTCTTTTTCAGTTCCTCGTACAATTCGTCGCGGACCGCCTGGCCCTGCTCGGGATAGGGCGGGATGTTCAGCACAAGCTGGTTGTCCGCGGGTTGCTGCACGGCGATGTTTTCGCTCCCCAGTTCCTGCAGCACCGAGCGGGTGCCCAGGAACGCCGTATCGAGACGTTCGATCTCCTTTTCGTTCAGGCGCAGCAGCTGGGCGAGGTCGGCGCTGACCGCCATGTCCTTGTCGACCGGATCGATCTTCAGGTTGGCCATCTGGCTTTCCGGCAGGGGATAGGTGCCGCGCACGTTGGCGAGAATCCAATTCAGCATGTCGTCGAGGCGGCGGCGGAGCTGGGCGTTCTCCATTTCGAGCCGGAAGGCCTTGCGCTCCAGGCCGGACGCAGCCGCGGCGGTCGGCGCAGCCGGAACGGATGCGGCCGGCGGGCGCTTGGCGACAGTCGGCGCAGGCACCCGGGGGGGCGGCCCGGACAACGCCGACGAAGGACCCGCCGTCGGAACGGCAACGGGGGCCGGCGGCGCCGCCAGCCGCCACGACACCGCGACGGCACAGACGACCAGCAGGGCCGAACCGACCAGAACCCCGATGGCTTGTTTGCCGATAGGCGCGTCCAGCATGCCCTACCCCACGGATCGGCGCCGGCTACAGGGCGACGGCTGCCTGCATGGCCTCTTCCACGGTTGGATACAGTTTCACCAGCTTGCCCATGCCGAGCAGCTCGATCGTCTTCACGATCCGCCGATTGAGCGCCGCGATTCCCAAAAAGGAGAGGTTCTGGATGGTCACCCGCTGGTAGCGGCCCAGCAGCGCGAGGCCTTTGCTGTTCACGTAGGTCAGGTTTTCGCAGTCCAGCACGATGCGCACGCGCGGCTGGTTGATCATGGGATCAAGCAGGTCCCGGAATTGATCGTGCGTCATGGAGTCCAAGGGACCCGACACGTGAACCAGCTGGATGCCGTCGCGATTTTCGATCTGGGTGGTCAAAACGGCATTGGACATGATGGATTGTCTCCGATGGCGGGCGCGGACGGGTCTTTGAATCCTATGAACGTCTTCACTCTAAGCCATCCGAAGTTGGTTTGTACAGTCTTGAAAATCGTCCCGCCCAAAAACAGGCGCAACCCTTCCGCCCCGGAATCCGGTGGCCCCGCCCTTCCTCCGCGGCATCCGCCGGAACCTACAACTCGCCGGCGGCCCGCAGCGCCTCGTCGATCGACGAATATGGCTTCACCAGACCGCCCATGCCCAGCAGGTCGATCGCCTTGAGAATCCGCGGATTCAACGCGGCGACACCGAAAAACGACAGGGATTGGCTGGCGATCCGGTGGTACCGGCCCAGCAGGGTCAGCCCGCGGCTGTTGACGTAGGTCATGCTCGCGCAGTCCAGAACGACGCGCGCCCGGGGCCTGTTCACGCAGGCATCCAACTGGTTTTTGAACCGCTCGAAGGTTTCGGAATCCAGCGGGCCCGCGACTTGGATCAACTGGATGCCGTCGCGCTCCTCGATGCGGATGTCCAACGTGTTGCCTTTCATGGTTCCTCTACTCGACCTAGGCCATGCCTATGAGCAAACTCGACACTCGGTCTACAAATAGCGCACGTCCCCCGCCGGATTCAAGTCCCGAAAACGGCCGGACAGCAGACGGCCCGGAACGGCGTTAAGGCACGGCGATGGTCTGCCGGTAGACGATGGTCCCGTCCCTGGCCGGCCATTCCGCCCCTGGCCGGATGCCGACCGCCTGCGATTGCATCCCGAGGAAGGGATCCGGCTCCACCCAGACATAGGGTTCTTCGGGCGGGCCTTTCACGCCGGTACCGCCCAACTCCGGCCAGGCGGAATCGTCGAAGTCCAACGCCGCCCAAGCGCCCGCCGGATTGAACGCGAACTTCCAGGTGGGTGCGGTTCCCGCAAACCAGTTGGACCCGCGCAGGGCCAGCAGCACCCAGTCGGGATAGCTTTGGCGCAGGGTCTGGATGGCCACCGCATGGCGGCCGGACGGCAAGTCGAACGCCGCCGCGACGGGCCGTTCCGGATTCCCCGCCTGCATGACCTCGCGGCCGTCGATGAACAATTTCGCCGGCATGTTGGCGTAGAGCACGGCGATGGCGGTGCCGTCTTCGCGCTGGCGGCGCAGCATTTCGGCTGCCGCGCGTACAGCTTCGTCGGCATCCGCCAGAAAGGC
>JAKLIL010000138.1 GCA_022709625.1 Verrucomicrobiota bacterium | reverse complement strand
CCCCGGGGGCTGGAAACATTTTCTACGGGGTGCGTGGGGCGCGGACGCCCGCGCTCCCGCGGTTTCTCGGTTGGCGCCCGGGCCCCCCCCACCCCAACCCACCCCCCCTGTGGGGGGGGGGGGGGGGGGGGCTCCCGTTTTCGTCGAAACGCTTGAACCGGATCGGGTTGAAACGGCTTGAAGCGGGTCGGGAATTGGCGCATGGTGCCGCGTGGCCGTAAACGAAACGCGCGGACCCCGCGCACCGAAGGAGGCGAACATGGCAATCGACGCAATGGAAATGAAACTGAGGCCGCCGGTAATCCCGCTCAAGCCATATCCCCCGAAGCTGATCACCCTGGCTTCGGGCGAGAAGATGGTCGTCCGCGAGGCCCGTCGCCAGGAAGTCGGCGCGCTGCTCGGCACGATTTTCCCGCTGATCGGCGTGCCCACCGATTTCTACGACATCGTCGCCGTGCGCATGTACTCCGAAATCCTCGGCTGGTACCGCTACCGCGTGGCCAACGAATTCGTGCTCGTCGGCGCCATCGACGGCGTCATCGCGGGCATCGTCACGAGCCGCCATGTGAGCCCCAAGCTGGGCATGAGCCTGCACACGCTGACCATCAAGCGCGGCCTGCGCGTCGGGGCCCAATTGTTCGCGGCGAAGATGGAGCATCATCTCGACGTTCTCGGCGAAGAAGAAGTCTACATCGTCGCGGAAAGCCCCAACGGCTTCAAGCGCTGGATGATCGAGTACCAGCTTGAAGACCGCTCGGCGCAGTTCCCCGACGTGCGCCACGAACTCGGCGGCGTGCCCACCTTCGTGCTGACCCGCCCGCTCTGGAACGCGGTGCGCGATATCAAGTGCACCGGCAGCCGGCCGATCGCGGACGCCGATCTCAAGACGGCCGACAAGCTCGTCATGCCGTCGGAATACTCGCAGCTTCCCGGGTTCAAGAGGTAGATCATGGCGGCCAAGGTCGGAATCGTGGGAATCGGGCACACCCGGTTCGGAAATTCGTCGGAATACGACTTGGCGGATATGCTCGCCTACGCGGCGACGGATTGCCTGCAGGACGCGGGCTTCCTTGCGCGCCGCAAGGAGATCGACCAGGTATTCGTCGCGAACATGGCCTCGGGCATGTTCTGCCACCAGACCGCCGTGGCCTCGGCCATGGTCAGCAAGCTGGACATGGAGCCCGTGCCCGCCGAGCTGATCGAAAACGGCCCGGCCTCGGGCGCCAGCGCCATCAAGGTCGGCTACATGGCCGTGGCCTCGGGCATGGCGGACGTCGTCCTCGTGGTCGGCGGCGAAATCATGCGCAAGGTAACGGGCTGGAACGCGACGGACATCGTTGCGACGATGCTGCACACCGAAGCCGAGTACAACATGGGCCTCACGCTGCCGGGCTTCGGCGGCATGTTCACCCGGATGTACATGGAAAAATACGGCCTGACCGAGCGCGACCTCGCGCTGGTCGCTGTGAAGGACCATGAAAACGGCGCCAAGAACAAGTATGCCCACGTGCAGATTCCCTGCACGATCGAGGCCATCGCCGACGGGCCCGAAGCGGAGGTGGTGAACAACTACATCGCCGAACCCCTGCGCATGTATTCGACCTGCCCGGTCACGGATGGTGCCGCCGCCGTGCTGCTGGTCAACATGGACGCGCCCATCGCCAAGGAATTCCCGAAGAAACCCATCCGCATCGCCGGCGTGGCGAGCGCGACGGACACCCATTGCGTGCACAACCGCAAGGATCCGCTCAAGCTCGAAGCCGTGCGCATCGCGGGCGAAAAGGCCTATAAAATGGCCGGGATGGGCCCGCAGGACATCGATTTCGCCGAACTCCACGACGCGTTCGTCATCCTCGAACTCGCCATCAGCGAGGAAATCGGCCTGTTCGAGCGCGGCAAGGCCTATCTGGCCGTGCGCCAGGGCGAAACCAAGATCGACGGCCGGCTGCCGATCAACACGTCCGGCGGCCTGAAATCCAAGGGCCATCCGGTGGGCGGCACGGGCGTCTCGCAAGTGGTGGAGCTGGTCCGCCAGCTGCGGGGCGAAGCCGAGCCCGGCCGGCAGGTCAAGGACCCGCAGGTCGGCATGTCCGTCAACTTCGGCGGCTTCGGGAACAACGTCGTCGCCGTCATCTGCGCCAAGGAATAGGAGGATCGCGTCATGATCGATTTCAGCATGTACGAGGTCAAGGCTCCCAAGATCTCCGCCTACAAGTGCGAGGGTTGCGGAGCCATCTACTATCCGGCGCCAATGATCTGCGCCAAGTGCGGCGTGCGGCGCGATCCCGTCACCGGCAAGGGCTGGTCCACCTTCGATCTGGAAGGTCCCTGCACGCTCCTTGCCTGGACGCGGGTCTGGAATCTGCCCGAGGGCTACACGAAGAAATTCCTGCAGTTCGGCATCGTGCAGTTCGAAAACGGCCTGCGCGCGTCCGGACGCGTGGAAGTCGAAGCGCCCCAGACCGGCATGAAGCTGACGGCCGCCGTCGATGAAGCCGACGAGCGCCCCGGCAAGCCGGTGAACGTCTTCGTGTTCAAATAGGGCGGGAATGGAGTTCCGGCGGGTCCGCGGGCGTCCTACGGTTTCGGGCCCCGGCCTGCCCCGGACGGCCGCTGGAAAACCTGCGGGACGAATCGCCCGCTGGATTCTGGTCGGTTGGTTGGCAAGCGGGGCGGCGTTTGCGGCGGACAAGGCTCCGGCCGGCGCGGTGCCCGCGCGCGAACCGGTCATCCGGCATTTGGCGCCGCGCCGCGACGCCGCGGACCTGCAACGCATCCGTCATTTCCGCGGCAACCTGCCGCTGGCTTTGCGCTGGCGCGGCAATTTCGCGTGGGCTCGGGCGGAAATCGTCGGACTGGATAAGAAGGAATACTTCGCCCACAGCCGGATCCAGAACCTGGCTGGCTTGTCCGCGGCGGCCGCCAGGCGGTTGCAAGGGATTTCGCTTGCGCCGGACAAGGACCGGGCGCGTTTCGAAACCTTGTTCGTGGACTATAGGGGCCGGGTAGACGGGCCCGGGGCCCTGCCGCGCTGGTTCGACACGGAATACAAGATTCTGGAGGACCTCGCCGCCCGGCTGCCCGACGCCTCCGTGCGCGGCACCGTCCGGCTGTATTCCAATTTGGAACCGTGCCCAAGCTGCCGTGGCGTGATGCGGCAGTTTCTCGCCTGCTACACCAACGTCGAACTGCTGGTGCTCTACGAGTGGCCGCCGTGACGGGCGCCGCTAAACCGTTTTTGCCGTTCCGCCCGGTTTTGCTTGGGCAGGGGCCAGCGATTGCGTATGCTCGCACACCGGCAATGAAATTCCGCCGAAGCATTCCAACTCGCATGCGGCGCTTGCTCCGCAGCGCCGTCGCGGTCTCGCTCGTCTGCGCCTGGACCGGCCTCGCCCAGACCGATGCCGGTTCCGCGGCCTCCGCGCCACGTGTTCCGGAATTGCGGCAAATCGATCCCGTGCGCGACGCCGCGGCCTGGGAGCGCATCGAAGTCGTCCGCCAAAAACTGCCGGCTGAATTCCGGTCGCGCAACAACTTCGCTTGGGCCGTGGCGTGGATCGACGGTCTGGAAAAGCGGGAGTATTTCGCCCATAGCCGCGTCCAAACCCTGGACGGCTTATCCGCTGAGGCGGCCGAGCCGATCGCGGACATCTCCCTCAAGCCCGTGCAGGAAAAAGCGAGATTCAAGGTGCTCTGCGTAAACCAAAACGGGGCGGTGGACGGAGACGATTGCTGGTGGCGCGACGTCGATACGGAATGCAAGATCCTCGAGGACGTGGCGGCGCGCCTGCCCGATTCCGCCGTCGCCGGCCATCTGCGGCTCTACACCGAACTCTATCCGTGCCCCAGTTGCTGGAACGTGATGATCCAGTTTCTGGCCATGTATTCGAACGTCCAAATGCAAGTGCTCTACCGCACGCCGTAGGATCCGGTCTTATGAAACCTTCGCCGTATTTCGAACTGCGGGCCGCCGTCGTCGAGACCTTTTACGAAACGCTGCTGTCCGAGCGCTATACCATCGGGCAGGCCGCCGGCCGATGTCTGGTGGAATTCACCCGCGAAACGAAAAGCGGCGGCCGCGATGCCCTCGTGGCGTTGAGCGTACTGCTCGCGCGCGTGGCGCGGCACGACCCGGCCGTCTTGGCGCGGTGTAGGTCCGAAATCGCCGCCTTGGAGGCCTTGGCGAAGCAACCCGCCTGCTGGCGGGGGCTTTCCCGTTTGGCCAAGGAACGTATGCAGGAGGATATCCGTTTCGCCTTGGAAAAAAGGCGAGGATGGCGCAACCAAACGATGTCTTTTCCATGCTAATACCCCGTTGTGAATTGCATGGATTTTCAAAAACGGTACATCTGAATCTTTATAACTATTATGAATGGAATGAGATATAAATCATTTTACATCGAAATATTAAAAACGGGTCAGACAGACAGAAAAAGCTTGAAATCTGGCAACGGCGTTAACATACCTTAATATAAATAGAATATTATTATAATACGAGCAGTTGATCGGAAACATGGTTGTTCGGGTAGACAAATGCGCAGATTGGTTGTACATACTGGCTAGAAGCCGGATGGAATCCAGGAGGGCACATCCGATGAGATCAAGTATGGTTATTCCAAGGCTCTGGAGAGCCGTTGGCGTGTGGGTGCTGTGCATGGCGGGGAGTCTGGTCTCCGCCGACATCGTCAATCCGCTCTATGTCGGCAATATCGAACCGGTTCTCGACCAGAACGGCGTACCCATGGCAGGGACCAACGATATGGACCCGACCGAGCGTTCGCGGCTGGAAGTGCGCGCCACCACCACCGGCGGGATCTATGCGCCATCCACCAACGGAGCGGCGCATCCCGCCAATCCCCTGCTGACGCCCTACAGCGTCGGCGGGATCGGCATGAACGCTTCGGCGCCGGGGTTGTTTGCCATGACGATTACCAATCGCCCGGCGAACGATACGAAAATTTTTGCGCGGGCTTTCAATGCCCCGACCCTCGAGCAGGCGTCGTTCTATGCCGATACGGCGGTGGCAACCGTCGAGAGCGGGCCCTCGTTGCTCTTGACCTTTGGGCCGGCCCAGCCGCTGGATACCGGCGACGACGACATGGACGGCCTCATCAATTCATGGGAAAAGGCGTTGGGTATTTATGAAAAAATGATGGCGGACTCCGACGAGGATGGTCAATCCGATTACAACGAAATGCTGGCGGGGACGGATCCCAACGACAACCTTTCCTTGCTGGCCTTCAGCTATATCTGGCCCCAAATGGACGCCGCCGCCGCAGTGACCGCCGAAACCCGCATGATGCGGTTGGGCTTCCAATGCGTCCCCGGCAAAACCTATCGAATCGAACAGGTGCACAACCTTGTGGGCGAGCAGAGCTACATGCCGGTCAGCGGACCGCTGACGGCCGGCGAGAGCCAATTTCTGCTCGAATTCCCGGTCGAAGTGCCGGCGGAGACGATCGAGGCGCAGTTCCGGATCCGGCTCCAAGCCCAATAGGCGCGCGGGCGCCGTTTCGAAATCCCGGCGCAAGGGGCGTCCCAAGTCGGTTTCCCGAATCTCCGGTCTGGCTGAATATCCTTCTGTCGCGATATGACCGTCTATTGGCGTAGGCTCGCGCAGAGCGCTTGCGCCGTTGCGAGGTATGCTTTACATTTCTTCCGTTT
>JAKLIL010000137.1 GCA_022709625.1 Verrucomicrobiota bacterium | reverse complement strand
AAACCCCACAAGGGATGGATCGGCCGGCGCCGCGCCGCGCTCCGGGCGGGAGCGGAGAGCGCGACGGCGGTCGCAACAGCCTGCGGGTCGGAATTCACGCGGTTGGTCGGGGTTCGATTTCGTACGCGCGAAAACGGCCGGGAACGCTCGCCCGGCCCGTTTGGCACGCTGGGCCCCGAACGATACCAAGATCGCCGCCGCTGGCAAGGACAAGCGACACCATCAACCATCAACCTGTAACCATCAACCATCCACCTGTCGGCCGGATGTCGGCCACCCCTCTGCGGGTGGCGGGATGCCAAAGGCGGTTCCCTTGATCATTGATGATTGGATATTGAACATTGGATATTCGATTGGATCCCTACCAACAACCATCAACCATCCACCACTAACCATCAACCTGTAACCTGCAACCAGCCTTCCCCCATCCCCCGCCGACCACCCATCAACCCCTCTGTTGCCAAGCCCCGTGCACACGGATATATTTGCGGCATGAAATTGGAGGCTCCAGCAATGGACGAGGCCCAGGCCGGCCGGGAATTCGCGGCGTTGGTCGCGAAAGAGGCCGCTACGTGCCTGTGGTTCCTGCGGGCGCCCCAATCGATTCAGCTACACGAGCCGGCGGCTACAACGGCGCTTGAAGCCGTTGTCCGCCATGGGAACCGGCAAGCCTGGCGGCGCGCCAAGGAATTACAGGCATGGCGCTCACGCCACATCAAGTAGCGGTCTTGCGCCTGCTGGCCGCGCGCCGCAAGGCAAGCGGGGAAAGCTACGTGGCCGGCGGCCTGGCGCTGAACCAGGCATTGGATGCGGCTAGGATGTCGCGGGATATCGACCTGTTCCACGACACGGACGAGGCTCTGGCTGCCTCCTGGTCGGAAGATCGGCGCATTCTGCTGGCCAACGGCTATGCCGTGCACACGATCCGCGAGAGCGCCGCTTTCGTGGAGGCCCTGGTGGCACGCGCCGGCGAACAGGTGCTGATCCAGTGGGCCCGCGACAGCGCCTTTCGGTTCTTCCCCTTGCGGGAGGACGTCGCGCTGGGGCTGACGCTGCATCCGCTGGATTTGGCGGCCAACAAGGCCCTGGCGTTGGCCGGACGGTTGGAGCCGCGGGATTGGGTGGACATGCTGGCCTGCCACGCCCGCTTGCAACGCCTGGGCTATTTGCTCTGGGCCGCCTGCGGCAAAGATCCCGGATATACTCCGGATTTCCTGAGGGCGGAAGCCGCCCGACAGCGCTACCCACAGGTGGAATTGGATGCGTTGGCCTTCGATGGCCCTGCGCCCGATGCCGCCGTTCTCGGAAAACAGTGGAAAGACGCCGTGGCGGAAGCCGGCGAACTCATCGCGGCCTTGCCCGCCGCCCAAGCCGGCTGCTGCGTCTTGTCCGTCGATGGAACCCCTTATGCGGGCACGCCGGATGATTTGTTCCGCGACCTGTCCGCCAACCGGATTCTGTTCCATCCCGGAACCATCCGCGGCGCCTGGCCAACCATCAAGGCCTAGAAATCGTGGGTGCCGGCACCCCTCTGCGGGTGGCGGGATGCCAATGGGCGCATCTGCGATTCGGTGCGTGTCAGGGCCATATTGAGCGCCGGCGCGCCCACCGGGTGCACCTACAGTCGAACCCTGTATTCTGTAGCTGTGCCCGCTGGGCGCGGCCTGATGCGGCGGTTCCCTTGATCATTGATGATTGGATGTTGAATATTGGATATTCGATCCCTACCACCAACCATCAACCATCCACCATAAACCTCCCCCACCAACCATCCACCATCAACCATTCTCCTCCTTCCCCCCCATCCTTTTTGCTTGGCAAATTCCCGCCGTTGGCGTACACCAGCCCGACTTTTTGAACCACCCCCCGAGGATGCTCCCATGGCCTACACCGCAGCGGATTTGCGCAAAGGATTGAAAATCGAACTCGAAGGCATCCCCTACGAGGTCACGGAATTCCAGTTCGTCAAGCCCGGCAAGGGCCAGGCCATGTACAAGTGCCGGATCAAGAACATGATCGCCGGCAACACGATGGAAAAGACCTTCCGCGCCGTCGACAAGATCGACCAGCCCAACATCGAGTCCCGGACCCTCCACTTCTCCTATAAGGAGGGCGACAAGTACGTCTTCATGGACAACAAGACCTACGAGCAGGTCGAACTCCACGAGGAGGTGCTCGGCGAACAGTGCCACTTCCTCATCGAGGACCTCGAGTGCGAAGTCCTGTTCTTCAACGGCCGCGCCATGACCATCGAACTGCCCGCCTTCGTCATCAAGGAAATCAAGGAGACCGAGCCCGGCGCCCGCGGCGACACCGCCACCAACGTGCTCAAGCCGGCCAAGATCGACACCGGCTACGAGATCGGCGTGCCCATCTTCATCAACCAAGG
This sequence comes from Verrucomicrobiota bacterium, assembly GCA_022709625.1. Classification (GTDB taxonomy): domain Bacteria; phylum Verrucomicrobiota; class Kiritimatiellia; order CAIQIC01; family Lenti-01; genus Lenti-01. Next base: position 3,276 of record JAKLIL010000137.1, on the reverse strand, counting down.
CGACTTCATCCGCATCGACACCCGCACCGGCAAATACGTCGAGCGCGTCAAGCAGCCCTGACGCCGCGGCATCCCATTCCTTCCATTCTGAATTCTTAATTCCTAATTCTTAATTGACCAATCGCCCCGCCGATTCCGAAGCCTTGCGCGGCCTGCGCCGCGTCCTCGAACTGCGCGCGCGGCTGTACGCCGCCATCCGCCGCTTCTTTTGCGACCGCGGGTTTCTGGAAGTCGAGACCCCCGTCCTGCTCCCGGCCAACGCGCCGGAAGAACACGTCGCCGCCGTATCCGCCGGTCCCGGCTGGCTGCGGACCTCCCCCGAGCTGGCCATGAAGCGGCTGCTGGCCGCCGGCCAGGGCAAAATCTTCCAGCTCGGCCCCGTCTTCCGCGCCGGGGAAAACGGCCGCTGGCACCACCCCGAATTCACCCTGCTGGAATGGTACCGCGCCGACGCCGGCTACCTCGAGATTCTCGCCGACGCCAAGGAACTGCTGGCCGCCGCCGCCGCCGCGCTGCGCGGCGCCGCCGACTTCGCCTGGCGGGACGTCCCCCTCTCCTGCGCGCCGGAATCCTGGGTGCAACTCGGGGTTTCCGAGGCGTTTGTCGCCCACGCCGGCTGGGATCCCGCGCGGGAATTCGATGCCGACCGCTTCGATCTCGATCTCGTCTCCCGCGTCGAGCCCGCGCTGCCCGCCGACCGCCCCGTGGTCCTGATGGACTATCCCGCTCCGCTCGCCGCCCTCGCCCGCCGCAAGCCGGACGATCCGGCGCGCGCCGAACGCTGGGAACTCTATCTGGGCGGCGTCGAACTCGCCAACGCCTACTCCGAACTCACCGATCCCGCCGAGCAGCGCGCCCGTTTCGAGGCCGCCAACGCGCGGCGCCGGGCGCGCGGCGCCGCGCCCTATCCCCTCGACGAAGCCTTCCTCGCCGCCCTCGCGCAGATGCCCCCCGCCGGCGGCATCGCCCTCGGCGTCGACCGCCTGCTCATGATTCTCGCCGATGCCGCTTCCCTCGACGCCGTCCTCCCGTTTCGCAACGGCTGAAAAAAGGTTGGTGGCGGGAGGTTGGTTGTTGGTTGATGGTGAATGGTTGTTGGTTGATGGTGAATGGTTGTTGGTTGATGGTGAATGGTTGTTGGTTGGTTTTGCCCCCCCCCACGACCTTGAGCGCCGGCGCGCCCACCGGGCGCACCTACAGCCGATCCATGTCTCCCATTGTAGCCGCGATCCCAATTGTAGCTGCGCTCGTTGAGCGCGGCGGCCCTACCGCCAACCATCAACCTTTAACCTGCAACCCTCAACCTGCAACCCTTACCCTTTAACCGCCCCTCCCCCGTCAGAACTTCCACTTCAGCGAGGTGGTCGTCAGCAGATCGTTGCGTTCCTTGTCGTCCGCGGGCTGGTTGTCGTAGCGGTCTTCGACGGCGAACCGCAGGCGCAGGTTCCCCGTAAGCACCGTTTCGAGGCCGACCTCGGCGGTTAGGTAATACACGCCGGAGTCCTGGAGATTCTGCACGTATTCCGCGGATTCCCACAGTTGCAGCGTGGGCGTGGCCAGCCACTCCCCGTATTGCGCCGCGCGCCCCGCCGCGAACCCCTCGCTCTCGCCGCCTTTCTTCTGGGCCACGTAGCCGGGCCCGAGCTCCGCGCTGAACGTGGTCCGCTCCGTGCGGATGAAATGCCGGCCCAGCGACAGGCTGGCCTGGACGCGATAGGACAAATCCGCGATCTGATCGTGGTAGACGTTGGCCGCGAGGGCGTCGTAGACCCGCTCCGTCAGCAGATGCTGGTAGGTCGCCTCGGCCGCGGCGTTCTGCGTGTCCTTGTCGCCCGCGCTTTCGCCGTAGCGGCCCGCCGCTTTCAGGAACAGGGCGTTCTTTTCGGTTTCCTTCTCGGCGCCGACCGCCGCGTCCAGACGCAGCAAATCGCTGTTGCCGCGCGCGGTATTCACGCCCAGTTCCACGTGCCGTTGCCACGCGTCCTTGGGGCGTTCCTTCGCCGGCGGCGGAACGATCGGGTTCACGCCCCGGCGCACGCCGAAGCGCGCGCTGCCCGCGCCCCCGAACGGCTCGCGCATCTGGGAACCCGGGCGCGTGGGCGCCGCCTTGGACGGCGCGGCCGGCGTTTCATCCGCCGCGCCGGTCTCGGCTCCGGCGGCTGGAACGGTTTCTTCCGGAACCGAGTTGGTTTCCACCGCCGGCACCGTGTCGGCTTCCGTCGAGACTACGGCCTCAGGCGCTGCCATGGCCGCCGTAGATTCGGCCGCGTTTCCGCTGGGCGCGATTTCCTCCGTCGCCGGCAGGGCCGGTTCGGCGCTTGCGGCTTCCGGCGTCGTTTGGGCCCAGGCCAACCCGCTCCACGCCAGGAGTCCGGCGGCCACAGCGCCTGCGGCAAGCCTAGTGCCTATTTTTATAAAAACAGGCACTGGTTCATATTTGTAAAAGCATGTCCGCGCTGTTTTCATGATTTCAGAGGTGTACATGGCCGCGCACCCTAGGCGAGGAAACGCCGCCCGTCAATCCTTCGGCAGAGAGGGATTGGGGGGATGGTTGGTGGATGGTGGATGGTTGTTGGTTGATGGTCGGACCGAATCCGATTGGATATTCGATTGGAATCCCCATTCACATCCCGCCGGACACAGAGGTCCGGCCTACAATTCGGACGGACGCCGGCGGCCCGCCGCCGCCAAGGCTTTGGCGGACAAGCCCGGCGTCCCCACCATCAACCATCAACCTGTAACCATTGACCTGCAACCACGAACCATCAACCTCCCGTCCCCTACGGATGGATCGCTTCGTCGTAGGGATTGGTGCCGGCGTTGAATTCCTCCAAGTTGGTCTTGCCGTCGTCGTCCAAGTCCTCTCCCTGCGCCGTGCCGGGATCCCCGGGCGTCGCGTTGTACTGCAGCAGGAACGCCTCGTAGGGCGTCTTCGCCGGCGAAGCGTACGGGGTGATGATGATGTTGTCGACGTTGGCGCGGCCCTCGTCCTTGCCGCTGGTCGCCCGGATGCGCACGTAGACCGGAACATTCACGTACACGTCCGTCGCGCGGTAAGTCAGGTTCGAAACCCCGGCGGTGTCGAAGGCGTCGACTTCGATCCACCCCGCGGCGAGGCTTTCGCTGATCTCGATCGCCAGCGCCGGCGAATTGGTGCCGTCGTTGCCGTAGGACGCATACCACAGCGAGACGACGCCCACGCCGTTGGACAGCAGGTTGGCTTGGCTGGTGATGGCCGCCGGCAAGGTGGTGGAATAGCGAATGCGCGCCGCCTTG
>JAKLIL010000136.1 GCA_022709625.1 Verrucomicrobiota bacterium | reverse complement strand
AGCCCATCCGGCGGGGACGGAGCCCGGTCCACCAGATGGCGAAAACAGGGGGGCTGGAGAAATGAACGCTGCGCCCTCCAGCCTTGGAAATGCATTCCAAATTTTGGTAGCGGCCGAGTGCAGCCACGGGACGCGGGCGTCCCGGCTCCATTCCGCAGGGGACGGCAGGCACAGAAACGGGCCCGACAAAAAACCGCCGGCCCCGCAATGGGGGACCGGCGGCGCGAGTCCGCGTTGCCGCGTTCTATGGATGCATCACGATGCGGACCATGCGCTTCGTGGCCGGGGCGCGCAGGATCGTGACCGTCGAGCCGCTGACCGTGTAGTCGGTGGGCGACGACAGCGTCGTCCACCCCCAGGCATTGCCGGACAGGGCGCTGGCGCCTTCCACGCGGACGAGGGTATAGCCGTCCGGCACCTGGAAGCTGAAGCCCGTGCCCGCCAGGAAGGTGATGGACGCGATGGGCGGATTGGCGCCCGACGACACCGCCAGCGTCACGCTGTTGCTTGCGATGGGCGCACTGCCGGCGTCCAGCGCCGTCGCCGCGAGGAAGTAACTCCCCGACTTGGCCGGCGTGAACGAAAAGGCGCCCGTGCCGGGATTCCAGTTGTAGACCGTCACGTCGGCATTGTCCGGATCCTTCAGTTCGATGATCCAGTCTGCAGCCACGGCGTTCTGCAGGGCGATGGTGATGTCCATCTGCGCCCCCACCGTTCCCGTCGCGTCTCCGCCGATGGCCACCGTGGCTCCGCCGCCGCCACCTGTAATGGCAACACCGTCGAGACCCACGTTGCCGCTGCCCTTGTTCACATAGATGAACTGGATATAGCGCGAACTGGCATTCGGCGTGTTGGTGAACTGCTCTTTCGTGCCCGAGATGGGATTGGCATCGTCATAGACGGCCAGATCCGTCCATGTGGCGCCATCCACCGATTCCTGCACCTTGAACACGTTGGAATTGATCCATGTGCCATTCAACTGCAGCCAATAGGACAATTCGGTTGCCGCCGAATCGTACTTGATCTGCAGACTGTCGGCCGTCGTGTCGAACTTGGCTGCCGCGCCAGCCGCATCCAAGCTGGTGGCATAATCCGTCCCCAACCCCACCTGCGTCCAACCGCCTGGCAAGCCCGTGCCTTGGTACCACCCCGGCCCCGAGAAACTCGTGGGCAGCGTCGCCGTATCCGACAGCACGTTGAACGTCACCGTCACGATGACCGCCGCGGCCGGCATGGTAAAGGTGCGGGCCGGGAGTGTCACCGTCACCGGATTCATTCCGGCATCCACTACCGTGATGGTGCCCACCGCATACCCACCCGCCGGGGTGGCATTGATGGTCACGGTTGTGCCCGCCGCGGCTTCCGTCGCCGGGGTGGTCGTGACGGTGCCGTTGACCGGCGGGGTGATCGTGATGGCGTATTTGGCCACCGGAGGCACGACGCTGAAGTTGATGCTATTGGTGACTATTTGCGCGGCATTGTCCGTTGCCACGACCTGCGCCGAATAGGTGCCCGTAGGCGCCGTGGCCAGGATGGTGAATACGTTGGCGTTCGTCGAGTAGTAGGTCGCGCCCAGCGAGCTGCTCCAGGCGTAGCCATAGGGCGCCGTGCCGTTCGCCGCCGTGGCGGTGATCGTGGCGCTGGTCCCCTGCTCCACCGTGAAGCCTTCGGTCTTGTCGAACGACACGCTAAACACTGCCGCGCCATCCGGATGCACGCCGGGGGTCATGTCCGCCACCGCGGCGGACGCAATCGTCCATTCCGACGCCGTCCAAGTCGGATTGCCGGCCGTAACATTCGCATTGCGGGCTGCGCGTGAATCCAAGTATTCCCACGGCATGCCGGTGCCGTCCTCGTTGATCACACCATAGGCGTCTTCCAAAACGCCTGCGGTACTGTTACCGCCGCTGTAGAGGAAATAGCCATCGTCGCCGTTTCCATTGATATTGCCGCTGATCTGGTTTGGAGCCGGTGCGGCAGGATAGGAGACGGGATAGTTCGAAGCACTGTAGGCAACAATATATGTTTGACCAGCCGCAACTGTGCCCGTTAGAGCAATGTTGCCCCATGTCGTCCCGCCATTAGCTTGGCGCGCGAGATACCAATTTCCAGCCGCAAGATCGATGCTAGAGCCCCCTGCATTGTAGAGTTCTACAAAACGACCGTCTGCCGAGTCGCTTGGATCCGCGACTTCGGAAATGATCAGTGCGCTGCCCACATGAACTTTGAAGGTGACGGTCACGGTTACCGCCTGCGCCGGCATGGTGAAGGAGGAGGTATTGCCAATCACCGTGGTATCCGCGCCCACGACGCTGTAGGTATCAACCGCGTAGCCGCCGGCCGGCGTGGCGTTGATCGTCACATTCTGGCCCGCTTCCGCTTCGGTCGCCGGGGTGGTCGTGACGGTGCCGTTGACCGGCGGGGTAATCGTGATGGCGTATTTCGTTGGCGCCGCGACGACGCTGAAGTTGATGGTGTTCGTGACGCTGGCGGCCGTGCTGTCCGTCGCCACCACCCGCGCCCAATAGCTCCCGAGAGGCGCGGCCGCGTTGACCGTGAAAACATTGTCGACCGCCGTATAGTCGGCAGGCAACATGGAAGACGTCCATGCGTAGGTATAGGCTGGGGTTCCATTGGCCGCCGTCGCCGTGATCGCCGCACCGGCGCCTGACACGATTTGGAAACCCTCCGACTTGTCGAACGTCACGCCGAATACCGCCGGGCCGCCGGCCGTCATTGTGATGTCATCGATGTTCAAACGCGCATTGACGGTCCCCGTTTCCGTAGCGCGCTTGATGCGAATGCGGGTACTCCCGCTGGAATTGATCGATTCCGAAAAGGTCTGCACTTCGTCGCTGGCCAGCGCGGTGAAACTCGCCCCCACCTGCGTCCAACTTGTACCGCCGTTGATGCTGTACTCGACCTTCCAATCGACTTGGGCATCTGTGCCATAGCGCCGATAGCTGAACGAAAGGGTTCCCACTCCTTCAGCGACATCGGCCAGCATGGTCATTGCCGACGTGCCGTAACCACGCATGCGGGCGGAGCGGAGTCCATTAAACCAATCGCTTCCAGACGTTGTGCCAATCAAAGCATCGGTCATATCCCAATTCTTGCCGCTCAAGCTCACGGTGGCTGTCGCGTAGGCCGTTTTTGTTTCACCATCGCCCTCGAAGTTGACAATGTACTGCCCCATGGCATCCATCGCCGTTGCCAGACCCAACCACGCACATGCCACTCCGACCAGCCACTTATTCATGAACTCCTCCGTTGGTATTCCGCTTCAGTATGCGTGGATACATTACCGAGCGCGGCGGGGGTGGGCCAAGGTTTTTCGCGGCGGAACGGTAAAGCGTTTTTCATTTCGGGATTTCGGTTTTTCTGCGGGTACTGCCGCCAGGCACGCCGGTAAAAAGCGGCAATCGGGCGCCGCGTTCATCGAGGATCGCCACGGAAAGGATCGGCATAGGCCAGGGCGCCGACCTGGCATGGGAACTATCCGGCGGGCGACGCTATTTCGCCGACGGGGGGATCACCAGCACGGGGCAATCGGCCTTGCGTACGACGCGCTCGGTGACGTTCCCGAACAGGATCTTGCCCACGGCGCCGGCGCCCTGCCGGCCGAGGATGATCAAATCGACGTCCTGTTCGCGGGCGTATTCCAGAATCTGGTGGCGGGCTTCGCCGATGCGCATGGCGATGACGAGCCGGACGCCGGCAGGCACGCGCGGGCGGTAGGTCTGGGCCAGTTTTTCGTCGATTTCGCGCTTGGCGCGCGCGTCCACGTCCTCGTCCACCTCGTAGATGTAGCCCTTCCAGAACTGGGCCGGGGGTTCGGGGATCACGTGCAGCAGGTGCAGTTCGCAGCCGGCGTTGCGCACGGCCGTATTGACCGCGAAGACGAAGGCCCGGTCCGCGTTCTCCGAGAAGTCGGTGCAGAACAGGATCTTCCGGAAGTTTTCGTGTTGGACGGGTTCGACCATGGGATTCCTCCTGCCGCGCCTATTTCATCCATGCCGCGGGGGCGGTAACGAGCTGCGGGAACGCCAACAGCAGCAGGGCCGCCGCGACCAGCGCCGCCAGGAACGGCAGCGCGCCCTTGAACACGCTCTGCATCGGCACCGCCCGGTCCATGCCGCTGACGACGTAGACGTTGACGCCCACGGGCGGGGAAATCACGCCCATCTGCGTCACCAGCACGATCATCACGCCGAACCAGATCGGATCGAAGCCGAGTTCCAGCACCACGGGGTAGAAGATGGGAATGGTCAGCATCACCAGCGCCAAGGCGTCGAGGAAGGCGCCCGCCACGAGGTAGAAGAACACGATCACCAGCATGACGCCCCACCCCGGCAGGGGCAGGCCGGCCATCCAGGCGGCCAGTTCCATCGGCACGTTCGTGACCTGCAGGAAGTGGCCGAAGACCGTCGCGCCCGCCACGATGACCAGCACCATGCAGGAGGTGCGCAGGGTCTCGCCCATGGCCGTCCCCAGCATCCGCCAGGTGCATTTGCGGGACAGGACGGCGAGACCCACGCTGCCGGCCGCTCCGATGGCGGCGGCCTCGGTCGGCGTGAACCAGCCGGCGAACATGCCGCCCATCACCAGCGCGAACAGCAGCAGGGTCTCCCCCACGCCCGACAGGGAGCGGAACCGCTCCCGCCAGGTCGCCGTGGTCGCCGCGGGCGCGAGCGCCGGCCGCCACTTGCACATGATCCAGATCGCGGCCATGAACAACACGGCAATCAGCAGGCCCGGCACGATGCCGGCGAGGAACAGCTTGCCGATGCTTTGCTCCGTCATCACGCCGTAGACGATGAACACCACGCTGGGCGGAATCATCATGCCGAGGCTGCCGCCGGCGGCGACCGTTCCCGCCGCGAAGCCGGGATGGTAGCGGTAGCGCTTCATTTCCGGCAGCGCGACGGCCGCCATCGTTGCCGCCGTGGCCGGCCCCGAGCCGCAAATGGCTCCGAAGGCGGTGCAGGCGCCGACCGTGGCCATGGCCAGCCCCCCGCGCAGCCATCCGAACCAGCAATGCGCGGCAGCGAACAGTTTCTTGCTGATGCCCGTATGGAACGCCACCTGCCCCATCAGCACGAAGAGCGGGATCACGGTGAGGCCGTAGCTGGAAAAGACGTCGTAGTAGTCCGTGGCCAGCACGTGCAGGGCGGCCGGCCAGTTCACCACGACCGCGAAGCCCGCCACCCCGACGAGGGTCATGGCGAAAGCCACCGGCATGCTCGACGCCAGCAGCAGGAACAAGCACGCGATCCCGGCCAAACCTATTTGCAGCTCGCTCATCAGCGGGACCGAATCATGGCGCGCCCGGGATGGAGCAAATGCCACAGGGTCACGCCGGCGGTGACGAGGCAGGCCAGCGCAGCAAGCCACGGCACCCAGAACATCGGCATGTGCAGCGTGGCCGTGCCTTCGCCGCTGGCCAGGAACGCGTGGCCCTGCAGGACGAATTCCCAGGCCAGCAGCCCGAACAGCGCCAGCAGGACCAGGCGCATGGCCGTATCCGTGGCGGCGCGTCCGCGCGGCCCCAGCTTCTGGAAGAAATACTCGATGGCGATGTGCCCCTTCACCGCCTTGGTCAGCGGCAGGGCGCAGCCCATCGCGATCGCCCCCAGCACCCGCACCAGGTCATAGGCGCCCTTCACCGGCCACCCGAACTGGCGGCCGACCACGTCGGCC